>NZ_JAHWZY010000029.1:0-92344 GCF_041380215.1 Streptomyces pimonensis | reverse complement strand
ACCCGCATCGCATCCCGCATCGGCCGACGCCTGTGAGCGTGTGCCGGGGAGAGGAGGCGTCACCATGACGAAGACCGCGTTCCTGCGGCCGCGAACCGTGCCCGCCGAGCCCATGGAGTCGCTCGCCGGGCTGCTGCGCGAGTGGCTGCCGCTGCAGCGCTGGTTCGCCGGAAAGGACCGGCCCGTCACCGACCTCGGTGTGCTGTCGATGACGGAGCTGTTCCCGGGCTGTCTGCACGTACTGGTGCACGCCGGTCACGGAGGCGTGCCCGCTCCCGGCAGCACGTCCCCGGCCGGTGACTGCTACCAGCTCCTCCTCGGCGTACGGGAACACCCCTCGCCGCGGCTCGGCAAGGCGCTCATCGGCAGGGTGCTGGACGGCCGGCTGGCCGGGCTGACGGTCTACGACGCCCTGCACGACCCGCGCGCCGCCCAGCTGCTCCTGGAACGGCTGCGCCGCCCCGGCACGGCGGGCCCGCTGTGTTTCGAGTGCGACGGGTCCCAGCAGGTGCCCGCCGGACTGGTGCCGCGCCTGCTGACCGCCGAGCAGTCCAACTCCTCGCTGGTGTACGGCGAGGAGTACATCCTGAAGGTGTTCCGGCGCATCCAGCCCGGTGTCAACCCGGACCTGGAGGTGCCCGGGGCGCTGGCCCGGCAGGGCTGCCACCGGGTGCCCGCCCCGATGGCCTGGTTCCGCACCACGCATCCGTTCAAGGCGACGCTCGGCGTGCTCCAGCCGTATCTGCGCGACGCCTCCGACGGCTGGACGCTGGCCCTGGAGGCGATCGCCGCCGGTGACGACTTCACCGCGCAGTCGCACGCGCTGGGCCGGGCCACGGCGGACGTCCACCTGGCGCTGTCCTCGGCGTTCCCCATCGGCGTGCCCGGCGAGAACGGGCGGACGGCGGCGGCGATGACCGAGCGGCTGGCCGCCGCGGCGCACGCCGTCCCCGCGCTCCAGCCGTTCGTGCCGGGGCTGCGGGCAGCCTTCGCCGCGCTGGCCACCTGCGACGCCGGGCCGCCCGCCCAGCGCATCCACGGTGACCTGCACCTGGGGCAGGTGCTGCGGGCGGGGCGTGAGTGGTTCGTCATCGACTTCGAGGGCGAGCCGTCCCGGCCGCTCTCCGAACGGCGCAGCGCCCACTCCCCCGTCCGGGACATCGCCGGGATGCTGCGCTCCTTCGACTACGCCGCTCGCCAGCGCCGCCCCTGGCGCCCGGAGTGGGCGCGCCGCTGCCGTGAGGCCTACTGCGCGGGCTACGCCGCCCGCGCCGGCTGGGACCCGCGCAAGAAGCACGGCCTGCTCCGCGCCTACGAGACGGACCGAGCCGTGTACGAGGTGCTGTACGAGGCCCGGCACCGACCCGACTGGCTGCCCGTACCCATGGCGGCGATCGAGCGCCTCGCCGTGAGAGGAGACTGAAGCCGTGGCCCTGCGTGACACTCCGCTTCCCGAGTCGGCCGGGTCCGTCCCGTCCGCCGCCGCGCCCCCCGGCGCCGCACCCGCCCTCGACCCGACCGACCGGGGGCGCCTGCTGGCGGGCGCCCACCACGATCCGCACGCGCTGCTCGGCGCCCATCCGGTGCCCGGCGGGATCGCCTTCCGCGCCCTGCGCCCCTTCGCCCGCGAGGTGGGCGTCGTCGTCGACGGCGTGCGCACCCCGCTCGTCCCGGAGGGCGACGGCCTGTTCTCCGGCGTACTGCCGCTGGAGGCGATCCCCGCGTACACGCTGACGGTGGCCTACGGCGACGACGAGGCCGTGTCGACGCACGACCCGTACCGGTTCCTGCCCGCGCTCGGCGAGCTCGACCTGCACCTGATCGGCGAGGGCCGGCACGAGGAGCTGTGGACGGCGCTCGGCGCGCACCCCATGACCCACCAGGGCGTCACCGGCACCCGCTTCACGGTGTGGGCGCCGAACGCGCAAGGGGTGCGGGTCGCCGCCGACTTCACCCACTGGGACGGCACGGCGTTCCCGATGCGCTCGCTGGGCTCGTCCGGGGTGTGGGAGCTGTTCCTGCCCGGCGTCGGCGAGGGCACCTGCTACAAGTTCGAGATCCACTCCCGCCACGGCCACCGGTTCCTCAAGGCCGACCCGATGGCGCGGCGTACGGAGGCGCCGCCGAACACGGCGTCCGTGGTGACGGCCTCGCACTACGAGTGGGGCGACGCCGACTGGTTCGCGCGGCGGGCGGCGACGCCCGTGCACGAGGCCCCGTTCTCCGTGTACGAGGTGCACCTGCCGTCCTGGCGCCCCGGACTGACGTACCGCCGGCTCGCCGAGCAGCTGCCCGCGTACGTCAAGGACCTCGGCTTCACCCACGTCGAACTGATGCCGGTCGCCGAGCACCCCTTCGGACCGTCCTGGGGCTACCAGGTCACCGGCTTCTACGCGCCCACCGCGCGCCTGGGCACCCCGGACGACTTCCGGTACCTGGTCGACGCCCTGCACCGGGCCGGCATCGGCGTGATCATGGACTGGGTGCCGGCGCACTTCCCGAAGGACGACTGGGCGCTGGCCCGCTTCGACGGGGAACCGCTGTACGAGCCCGGGGACTCCCGGCGCGCGGAGCACCCCGACTGGGGGACGTACACCTTCGACTACGCCCGCACCGAGGTGCGCAACTTCCTGGTCGCGAACGCCGTGTACTGGTGCCAGGAGTTCCACATCGACGGACTGCGGGTGGACGCGGTCGCCTCCATGCTCTACCTGGACTACTCGCGCGAGGACGGCGGCTGGGAGCCCAACGCGTACGGCGGCCGGGAGGACCTGGCGGCGATGGCCTTCCTGCAGGAGATGAACGCGACCGTGTACCGGCGCTGCCCCGGGGTGGTGACCATCGCGGAGGAGTCCACGGCGTGGGGCGGGGTGACCCGGCCCACCGGCACCGGCGGACTCGGGTTCGGGCTGAAGTGGAACATGGGCTGGATGCACGACTCGCTGGAGTACGTCTCCCACGAGCCGGTGCACCGCAAGTACCACCACCACGAGATGACGTTCGCGATGGTGTACGCCTACAGCGAGAACTACGTGCTGCCCATCTCGCACGACGAGGTGGTGCACGGCAAGCGGGCTCTGGTGTCGAAGATGCCGGGCGACTGGTGGCAGCGGCGCGCCGACGTCCGCGCCTATCTCGGTTTCATGTGGGCCCATCCCGGCAAACAGCTGCTGTTCATGGGGCAGGAGTTCGCCCAGGGCGCCGAGTGGTCCGAGGAGCAGGGCCCGGAGTGGTGGCTGCTCGACGACGGGTACCACTCCGCGGGCGACCACCGCGGGGTGCGGGACCTGGTGCGCGACCTCAACACCGTGTACCGGCACACCCCGGCGCTGTGGCAACGCGACACCGACCCGTCCGGCTTCCGGTGGGTGTCGGTGGACGCGGCCGACGACAACGTCTTCGCGTTCCTGCGGTACGACGGCGACGGCTCCCCGCTGCTCGCGGTGTCGAACTTCTCCCCCGTGGTCCGGCACGACTACCCGCTCGCCGTCGGCGACGACGTGATCGCCTGGCAGGAGGTCCTCAACACCGACGCCGCGCGCTACGGCGGCGGGGACGTCACCCACCCGGACCCGGTCAAGCCCGAGGACGGCACCGTCCGGCTCACGCTGCCGCCGCTCGCGACGGTGTGGCTGACGCCGTTCGCCCCGTGACATTCCTGCGGCGCCGCCAGGTGTCCGACGTCCCGGCCGGGGCATTCGGGCTCGTACGACCGAGGGCTTCTCGGCGTCGTCACGGCAGGTCACAGAAGGGCGGCATCAGGTGCGCACCGTCGGAGTTGAGGAGGAGCTCCTCCTGGTCGATCCGGAGAGCGGGGAACCGCGGGCGATGTCCGCGGCGGTACTCGCCCGCGCCGCCCGGGACGGTGCGGAACAGGACGTCTTCGAGAAGGAACTGCACGAGCAGATGCTGGAGTTCGCCACGCATCCGCAGTCCTCGATGGAGAGCCTGCACGCGGAGATCGTCCGCTGCCGCGAGGAGGCCGCCGGGCACGCGGGGAAGATCGGCTGCGCCGTCGCCGCCCTCGCCACCTCGCCGCTGCCGGTGAGCCCGGCCATCGGCGTCAACCGGCGGTACCGGTGGATGGAGGAGCAGTACGGCATCGCCACCCGGGAACAGCTCGTCATGGGCTGCCACGTCCATGTGTCCGTCGAGTCCGACGAGGAGGGCGTCGGGGTCGTGGACCGGCTGCGGCCCTGGCTGGCGGTGCTGGCGGCGCTGAGCGCCAACTCGCCGTTCTGGCAGGGCAAGGAGACGGGGTACAGCAGCTACCGCAGCCGGGTCTGGCAGCGCTGGCCGTCGGCCGGTCCGACCGAGCCGTTCGGTTCGGCCGAGCGCTACCACCGGCGGGTCGCCGACATGGTGGCCACCGGCGTCGTCCTCGACGAGAAGATGGCCTACTTCGACGCCCGGCTGTCCCAGCAGTACCCGACGGTGGAGATCCGCGTCTCCGACGTCTGTCTGCACGCGGAGACGGCAACGCTGATCGCCACCCTCGCCCGCGGGCTGGTGGAGACCGCGGCCCGCGAGTGGCGGTCCGGCCGGGAGCCGGCGGATCCGGGCGTCAGCCTGCTCCGGCTGGCCGCCTGGCAGGCGGCCCGGTCGGGACTGGCGGGCGAACTGCTCCACCCGGAGACCATGCGCCGCATGCCGGCCGAGGTGGTCGTCCGCAGCCTCCTCGACCACGTCGCCGAGGCCCTGGAGGCCACCGGCGACCTGGAGCGCGCCCGCGAGGGCTGCGCGCGCCTGCTGCGCGACGGCAACGGGGCGCAGGTGCAGCGCGCCCTGCTGGAGCGCACGGGGAGCCTGCGGGACGTCGTCACGGAGTGCGTACGGCACACCCAGGAGGCGGGGCGTACGGAGGTCTCCCCTCGCGGGTAGGGGCGTCAGAGGATGAGGGTGAGGGCGTAGGCCAGGAAGAACGCCGCGATCAGCACCACGAGGACGAGGATCGCGGTCAGCGGGCCCTTGGCCCAGCCCTTGGTCGGGTTGTGCGTCTCTTGGGGGCCCGCCTCGGGCATGCTGCTCTCCCCGGGCGGGGTCTCGCCCGGGGGCACTCCGCCTCCCGGTTCGAGGCCGGTGCTGCGTTCCGGTTCGGGGTCTGGATTGACGTAGCTCATGGCCTCCGGGTCCCCCGAAAACGCCGAGCTCATCAGTGCGGACCCACTTGTCGCGATCCTGGCGCGGGGGCGCTCCGGCTCGGCTACATTCAGGCACCGCCGGTGACGGTGCCCGCCGGCCGAGTCACGCCCCGTACATGTCAGGAGCAGCGCATGCGCGACCTCGCTCTCGCTCCCCCGCCCGCCTCGCCCCTGACCGGCGGCCTCGCCGACCGCCTCTTCGAGACGGCGACCGAGAGCCCCGGCCTGCCGATGCTCGCCCACCGCGCCCGTCCGGCCTCCGCCACCTGGGAGCGGATCACCGCCCTCGAGTTCCGCGACGAGGTGGTCGCCCTGGCCAGGGGCCTGGTGGCGTCCGGGATCTCGCCCGGCACGCGGGTGGCGATCATGGCGCGCACCCGCTACGAGTGGACCCTCCTGGGCCACGCCCTGTGGACGGTGGGCGCCGAGATCGTCCCCGTCTACCCGAGCTCCTCGCGCGAACAGGTGGAGTGGATCCTGCGGGACTCCGGCTGTGTGGCCGTGCTGGTGGAGGACGAACAGGGCGTGATGACCGTCGGGTCCGTGTGCGCCGCGCTGCCGCGGCTGCGGCACGTCTGGCAACTGGACGCGGGCGCGCTGGACCGGCTGGTGGCGCGCGGCGAGTTCATCCCGGCGGCCACGGTCGACTCGATGCGCCGCATCGTCCTGCCGGACTCCACGGCCGTCGTCGCCTACACCTCCGGCACGTCCGGCCACGCCATGGGCTGCGCGCTGAGCCACCGCGGCCTGGCCTTCATGAGCGACACCCTGCTGGCAAACTGGGGGCACGTCACGGCGCTCCCCGGCGAGCAGGCCGCCGTCCTCGCCTTCCTGCCCTTCTCCCACGTCTACGGTCTGATGATCCAGGTGCTGTGCGTGCGCGGCGGGCTGCTGATGGGACACGAACCCGACATCGGCGAAGAGTCCCTGTCCTCGGCCCTGCGCACCTTCCGGCCCACCTATCTGTACGCCGTTCCGTCGCTGCTGGAGAAGATCTACAAGAACTTCCTGCGCACGGCGCAGCTGTCGGGCCGCGGCGCCCTGTTCGAGCGGGCGGCCGGCACGGCGCGGGACTTCGCCGCCGCGCTGGAGCGGCAGCGGCTGGGCCGCGGCGCGGGACCCGGCTTCGACCTGCGGCTCCAGCACGCCCTGTACGAGCGCACGGTCTACCGCAGGCTGCGGACCGCGCTGGGCGGCCGGGTGCTGCGGGCCACCTCGGGGGGGTCGACGCTCGACCGCGGCCTGTCGCTCTTCTACGAGGGGATCGGTATCTACGTCCACGACGGCTACGGGCTCACCGAGACCAGCGGCGGGGTGACGATGCAGCCGTTCGGGCGGGAGAAGTCCGGCACCGTCGGGCAGGCGCTGCCGGGCACCGAGATCCGGGTGGCCGACGACGGGGAGATCCTGGTGCGCGGACCGTCGGTGTTCCAGGGGTACGTGGGCGACGAGGCCGCCACCCGGGCCGTGCTGCGCGACGGCTGGCTGGCCACGGGCGATCTGGGCCGGCTGGACGACGAGGACTACCTCACGATCACCGGCCGCAAGAAGGACGTCATCGTCACCAGCAGCGGCAAGAGCGTGGCGCCGACGGCCCTGGAGCAGCGGCTGCGGATGCACCCGCTGGTCCACCAGGCCGTCGTCGTGGGCGACAACCGGCCGTGTGTGGGCGCCCTGATCACGCTGGACCCGGAGTTCCTCAACGACTGGCGGGCGGCACTGTCCTTGCCGGGCGACGCGCCGGCCCGGGAGGCGCGGGAGGAGAACGCGCTGCGGGAGGAGATCGCGCGGGCGGTCGCCGCGGCCAACAGCAGTGTGTCGCGCTCGGAGTCGGTCCGGGTGTTCCGGGTGCTGTCCGAGCCGTTCGACGTCGCCAACGGGCTGCTGACGCCGTCGATGAAGCTGCGCCGGGACGCGATCGTGCGGCACTACGCGCTGGAGATCGACGCGATGTACCAGTCGCGGACGCGTCCGGGGCGGACTCCGGCCGTGGACGAGCCGTCCGTCCGGGACGACTCGGACAACGTCTTCCGCTGACCTTTCGGGAAGGGCGGGGATCCGCCGCCGGCCGGTGACGGGTTTGTCACCGGCCGGGCACGGGCATGCGGGCGCGTAGGCTCCGCCCGCGCGGGAACCCACCGTTCGAGAGGGCGCAGACACGGGAACGACCGCCCCGCGACGACGGGGCCTGGAAGGCGAGATGGCACGCGAGCCGTATAGGGACAGGACACTGGCTGCCGAGGACATCACGAGCCGCATCGTCAGCTTCCCCGGGAAGCTGCACGATGTGACGGACGCACGCCTGGTCGCGGAGGAGTTCCTCTTCGACCTGGCCCGTGTGTCGGCGCCCTCCGCCCCGGAACACTGGGACGACATCCTCCTGGTGGTCACGGAGTTGGCCGCCAACGCGGTGCAGTACGCGCCGGGCCCGTTCCAACTGCGTCTGCGCAGGACGTTCGACGGGGTGCACGTGGTGATGCACGACACCAGCACCACCGAGCCCGCCCCGCGGCCCTTCCACCCCCACCGCGGCGGCGGGGGCATCGGCTGGCACCTGATCCACACGCTGTGCGATCAGGTCAGCGTCGTCAGCGACGACCAGGGCAAGGACATCCACGTCTTCCTGCCCTGGTGAAGCTACGCCGGCGCGTCGCGCAGGGGGACGAACACACTGACGGTCTTGCCGCCCCCGGGACGCCTGCGGACGTCGATGTCCCGTGCCAGCCGGATCACCAGGGGCCACCCGTAACCGCTGCCGCGGTGCACGTCCGGCAGGGCGCCGGTCCCGCCGGCGGCCTCGGGGACGACGTCGCTGTGATCGTGGACGTCGACCCACACCCCCTCCCCGGTCGTCCGCACGTCGAAGCCGGCCAGTCCGGCACCGTGCCGGATGGCGTTGGTGACCAGCTCCGACACGACGAGCGAGAGGTCGATCATGTCCTGGTGGTGCGGAGCGCGGCCCTCCGCGTCCCAGCGCGCCCGCACCGTCGTCTCGGCGTGCGCCCGTGCACCGGCGGCACTGCGCACCCTCGTGCCGTCGGCCGGGCGCGTCCGTCGTACGGTGCTCACCCGGTGGGACTCTCGCGCGGTGGCAGCCGGTGGTAGTAATCCCCGACCGCGGTGAGGTAGGCGGGATCCATGGTCTCGCTGTCGGTCCGGAACCGGGGCGCCTCCTTCACCTCGGTCCTGGTGCAGGACAACGTCACCTGGCGCTCCCCGGCGTGGACGTCGGTGACGACGCCGACCGGCACCAGGAGGCTGCGGCCGAACACCCACACCCCGGTGTCGACGACGAGGTGCCGCATGCCGTGATGGTCGGCCTGCCGGTCCACATGACCGATGGTGCCGTCGCTCGCGACGACGGTGTAGTCCGTGAGGTCCTGCTCCTGGACGTGCTCCAGGCCCGGCGCGTATGACCAGATGCTGTCGATTGGCACTGCTCCTTGCCTCCCCGATGACGACGGATCCCTGGACGTCGCCCAGCTCCACAGCAGCAGATACCCGTCAGGCACGCGCGCATTCGAAAGGCACGGACCAAAACCGCGCGCCGACGGCCCGCCCCGCGAAATCGGGCCGAGTACCCCTCGCGGGCCGGTACATGCAGGCGGTCCGGGATTTTCTCGGACCGGTTCCCCCGGCGGGGCCGCGCTTTGTTCCGCACCCGCGAACTGGGTTAGCCTTCGGCGTATTTTCTCATCGCGCAGATCCGTGAACTGCGGAAACGCGTACTGACCTTGCCGGAACGAGGGTGCGCATGACCAGCAAGAGCACCGAGGGGGCCGAGGTGGCACCGGGGGACCAGGAGCTGAGGCGGCTCCTGGCGGGGCTGACGGCCGTACGGGACGGGGACTTCGGCACCCGGTTGCCGGACGACGCGGACGGCCTCATGGGGGACATCGCCAAGGTCTTCAACGGGATGGTGGACCAGCTGTCGGTGTTCACCTCCGAGGTGACCCGGGTGGCCCGCGAGGTCGGCACCGAGGGGGCGCTGGGCGGCCAGGCGCAGGTGCCGGGGGTCTCGGGCACCTGGGCCGACCTGACGGACTCGGTGAACGCGATGGCGGGCAACCTCACCGCGCAGGTCCGCAACGTCGCCCAGGTGACGACGGCGGTCGCCGAGGGCGACCTGTCGCAGAAGATCACCGTGGACGCCCGCGGCGAGATCCTCGAACTCAAGAACACCATCAACACGATGGTCGACCAGCTCTCCGCCTTCGCCGACGAGGTCACCCGCGTCGCCCGCGAGGTCGGCACCGAGGGCCGCCTCGGCGGCCAGGCCGACGTGCAGGGCGTGAAGGGCACCTGGCGCGACCTCACCCACTCGGTGAACTTCATGGCCGGCAACCTCACCGGCCAGGTCCGCAACATCGCGCTGGTGGCGACGGCGGTCGCCAAGGGCGACCTGTCGCAGAAGATCACCGTGGACGCCCGCGGCGAGATCCTCGAACTCAAGAACACCATCAACACGATGGTCGACCAGCTCTCCGCCTTCGCCGACGAGGTCACCCGCGTCGCCCGCGAGGTCGGCACCGAGGGCCGCCTCGGCGGCCAGGCACAGGTGCGCGGCGTCTCCGGCACCTGGAAGGACCTCACCGACAACGTCAACGTGATGGCGTCCAACCTGACCGGCCAGGTCCGCTCCATCGCCCAGGTCGCCTCCGCGGTGGGCCGGGGCGACCTGTCGCAGCGGATCAGGGTCGAGGCGGCCGGGGAGGTCGGGGCGCTGGCCGACGTCATCAACACCATGGTCGACACGCTGTCGGCCTTCGCCGACGAGGTCACCCGCGTCGCCCGCGAGGTCGGCACCGAGGGCCGCCTCGGCGGCCAGGCCCACGTGCCCCATGTCGCGGGCACCTGGAAGGACCTCACCGACAACGTCAACTCCATGGCCAACAACCTCACCGGCCAGGTGCGCAACATCGCGCTGGTGACGACCGCCGTGGCCCGCGGCGACCTGTCGAAGAAGATCGACGTCGACGCGCGCGGTGAGATCCTCGAACTGAAGACGACCATCAACACGATGGTCGACCAGCTCTCCGCCTTCGCCCAGGAGGTCACCCGCGTCGCCCGCGAGGTCGGCACCGAGGGCCGCCTCGGCGGCCAGGCGGAGGTCGAGGGCGTCTCCGGCACCTGGAAGCGGCTCACGGAGAACGTCAACGAACTGGCGGGCAACCTCACCCGGCAGGTCCGGGCGATCGCCGAGGTCACGAGCGCGGTCGCCGAGGGCGACCTGACCCGCTCCGTCAACGTGGAGGCCTCCGGCGAGGTCGCCGAGCTCAAGGACAACATCAACTCGATGGTGGAGTCCCTGCGCGAGACCACCCGGGCCAACCAGGAGCAGGACTGGCTCAAGAGCAACCTCGCCCGGGTCTCCGGCCTGATGCAGGGCCACCGCGACCTGCCCGTGGTGGCCGAGCTGATCATGGACGAGCTGGTGCCGCTGGTGTCGGCCCAGTACGGCGCCTTCTACCTCGCGGAGGACGGCGACGACGGCCCCGAGCTGCGGCTCGTCGGCTCCTACGGCTACCCCGACGACGACGGCCGGCCCACCCGGATCGCCTTCGGCCGCACCCTGGTCGGCCAGGCCGCGCGCAGCCGACGCACCATCACGGTGGACGAGCTGCCGCCGGACTACGTCACCATCTCCTCCGGGCTGGGGCGGGTGGTGCCGACCACGCTGGTGCTGCTGCCCATCGTGGTCGAGGGCCAGGTCCTCGGTGTGATCGAGCTGGCGTCGGTGACCCCGTTCACCCAGATCCACCAGGACTTCCTGGCCCAGCTGATGGAGACCATCGGCGTCAACGTCAACACCATCGTGGCCAACGCCCGCACCGACGAGCTGCTTGTCGAGTCGCAGCGGCTCACCGCCGAACTGCAGGAGCGTTCGGCGGAGTTGCAGACCCAGCAGGAGGAACTCCAGCACTCCAACGCCGAGCTGGAGGACAAGGCCGCGCTGCTGGCCGCGCAGAACCGGGACATCGAGGCGAAGAACCTCCAGATCGAGCAGGCCCGGCAGGAGCTGGAGGCACGCGCCCAGCAGCTGTCGCTGGCCTCGAAGTACAAGTCGGAGTTCCTGGCGAACATGAGCCACGAGCTGCGCACCCCGCTCAACAGCCTGCTGATCCTGGCCCAGTTGCTCGCCCAGAACCCCTCGCGCAACCTCAGCCCGAAGCAGGTCGAGTACGCGCAGATCATCCACTCGGCCGGCTCGGACCTGCTGCAGCTGATCAACGACATCCTCGACCTGTCCAAGGTCGAGGCCGGGAAGATGGACGTCAGCCCCGAGCGGGTGGAGCTGCGTCGGCTCATCGAGTACGTCGAGGCCACCTTCCGGCCGATGACGATGCAGAAGAGCCTGGACTTCACCGTGACGACGGCGCCGGGCGCGCCGGCCGACCTGCTCACCGACGACTCGCGGCTGCGGCAGGTGCTGCGCAACCTGCTGTCCAACGCGGTCAAGTTCACCGAGCGGGGCGGCGTGGAGCTGCGGATCGAGCCCGCGCCGGACGACGAGGTGCCGAGCGGTGTGCTGCGGGGCGGGCCGGTGGTGGCCTTCCGGGTGCAGGACACCGGTGTGGGCATTCCCGAGCAGCACCTGGAGGCGATCTTCGGCGCCTTCCAGCAGGCCGACGGCACGACGAGCCGCAAGTACGGCGGCACCGGGCTCGGTCTGTCCATCACCCGGGAGATCGCGCATCTGCTGGGCGGCGCGGTGACGGTGGACAGCGTCGCGGGCCAGGGCAGCACGTTCACCCTTTTCCTGCCCGTGGCCCGGCCGGACTTCGAGGAGCTGCTGCGGCCCTCGCCGCTTCCGGACGGGGAGCCGGGCGAGGTCCTGCCGGAGGTTCCGGTCCGGCAGTCGGCGGCGATAGAGACGGAGGCGTCGCCCGGCCGGCGTCCGCGGCGGCTGCTCGTCGTGGAGGAGCGGCCCCGGGGCCTGCTGACCCTGGTCGCGGAGAGCGTGGTCCAGGACGTCGCGCACGGCGACGGCGCCTCCCGGCCCTCGGTCGACATCCTCACCGCCGTCGGCGCCCAGGAGGCGGCCGGTGCGCTGGCCGCCGACCCGTGCCACTGCGTGGTGCTGGAGCTCGGCACGGCCCGGGACGAGGTCATCCGGTTCCTGGAGGCGCTGCGGGGCGACTCCGCCCTGGCGAGCGTGCCGGTGCTGGTGCACAGCGGCCACCGTGTGGACACGGCGGTGGAGGAGGACCTGCGGGCCCGCGCCGAGGGCACCGCGCTGGAGTTCCTCTCCAGCCTCGACGAGCTGCGCGAACGCATCGCCCTGCACCTCTCCGCGGAGGAGCCCGGCGACGTGCTGTCGCTGGTGCGGCCCGACGAGCCGCAGCGGGCGACGCCGCAGACCGTGGTGGACGATTCGTTCTCCGGCCGCACCATCCTCGTCGTCGACGACGACGCGCGCAATCTCTTCGCGCTCAGCGGGATCCTGGAGCTGTACGGCTTCCGGGTGCTGCACGCGGAGAACGGCCGCAAGGGCATCGAGAGGCTGCTGGACAACCCCGACGTGGCGCTCGTGCTGATGGACGTGATGATGCCCGAGCTGGACGGCTACGCCGCCACGGCCGAGATCCGCACCATGCCGCAGTACGCCGAGCTGCCCATCATCGCCGTCACCGCGAAGGCGATGCCCGGGGACCGGGAGAAGAGCCTCGCCTCGGGAGCCAGCGACTACGTCACCAAACCGGTCGACACCCAGGACCTGATCGCCTGCGTCCGCCGCTGGCTGCCGGCATGAGCCCCGCCGCGGGATCCCGCCTCCGAGGAGCGTGCGCACAGTGAGCATCAAGGAGCATCAGGGCGAGCCGCAGAGCGGTGGGGCCCGGCTCGAGCGGCCGTCGGCCGGGCCCGCCGGGCTGTCCGCGGAGTCCCCCGTGGGCAGGCTGGCGGCCACCGTCGACCGGCTCAGCCGGGAGGTGCGGGCCGCGCAGGCCGAGGCCGAGGGCCGGGCTCTGATCGAACTCGCCAAGGGCATCCTCGTCGAACGGCTGGGCTGCGGTCCCTCGCAGGCCGCCCGCCAGCTCGCCGAGCTGACCGAGCAGGCGGGGACGACCCAGCTGGAGTTCGCGGTCGAGGTCATCAACCAGGCCGCCCGGGACCGGATGTCCGAGGTGACGGACGCCTTCCTGGCCGCCACCCGGGCCGCCGAGGAGGCGGGGCGGGACCCCGCCGCCGTACGGCTGCGCGCGGCCGAGAGCGGGGCGCTGGCCGCGGACGACACCCAGGCCGTGGCCGAGTCCCTGCTCGCGCAGGCGCTGCGTCCGCTGGGCGCGGTGGCCGTGGCGATCTGGGCGGCCGGCGCCGACGGGTCGCTCACCCTGGCGGGCAGCGCCGGGTTCTCCCTCGCGGAGGCGGCGCGCTGGTACTACGTGCCGCCGGACGTGGCGACGGTCGCCCGGTGCGGCCTCGCGGAGCGTGACGGCCTGTGGATCACGTCGCTGGCCGAACGGGGCCTGCCCAGTGTCGGCCGGCACCACCACCCGGACGGCGGCCGGGCGGCCGTGCCCGCCGGTACGGGGGGCCGTGTGTACGGCGTGCTGGAGATCGTCTGGCCGGACCCGCTGCCCGAGCAGCCACCGCAGATCGTCCGCCAGGTGGAGGCCCTGGCGGAGCTGTGCGCGCACACCCTGGAGACGTACACGGCGCCCGCCGGCCCGGCCCTGCAGCCCCGGGTGCTGCCGGACGCCGCGGAGCTGATGGACCTGGCCGACGGGCTGTACGACCCGGCTCTCGTCCTGGTGCCGCACCTGGACGACCAGGGCAACCTGCTGGACTTCCGCATCCAGCACGTCAACAGCCGTTTCCTGGATCCGGCGGGCCGGTCGCGCGCCATGGTCAGCGGCGCGCTGCTCCTGGAGGCCTACCCGATGGCCGCGGGGAACAGCGAGCTGTTCCAGCGGATCGAACGGGTGTACGCCACAGGGGAGCCGTTCCGCGCCCGGCGCATGAACCTGACCGCCCTCGTCGACCAGGTGCCGCTGGCGTCGGTCGCCGACATCAGTGTCAGCCGGCACGGCTCCGGCATCCTGTTCATCTGGCGGATCGAGGACGAGACGGCCCGCCTGGCGAGCCTGCTCCAGCACGCCCAGCGGCTCGGCCGGATCGGCGGTTTCGAGGAGAACCTGCTGACCGGGGAGATCACCTGGAACGGGCAGCTCTTCGACCTGTACGGGCGTCCCGAGTCCAGCCCGCCGGTGCCGCTGGAGGAGCTGCCGGCGCACGCCCACCCGGACGACGCCGTCACCATAGGCCGCTTCCTGCGCACGCTGCTGCACCACCGGCGCCCGGCGTCGGCCGCCTTCCGGCTGCAACGGCCGGACGGGGTGACCCGGCACATCCGGGTCGTCGCCGAGCCGGTCCTGGACACCGACGGCCGGCTGCTCACCACCCGCGGCGCCTACCAGGACATCTCCTCCCAGCACTGGACGGAGGTGGCGCTGGCGGCCACCCGTGACCAGCTGGCGCACACCGAGCAGCACGCCAGCGAGCGCGACCGGCTGGCGCTGCAGCTGCAGCGCGCCATCATGCCGCCCACCCAGGCACCGCTGCAGGTGCCCGACCTCTATGTGGCCGTCCGCTACCGGCCCGCGGAGGCCGAGCAGCTGGTGGGCGGCGACTGGTACGACGCCGTGGTGCTGCCGTCCCGACTGGTGCTGCTGTGCGTGGGCGACGTCTCCGGCCACGGTATAGAGGCGGCGACCAGCATGGTCGTCCTGCGCAACGCGCTGCGCGGCCTCGCGGTCACCGGGGCGGGCCCCGGACAGCTGCTGTCCTGGCTGAACATCGTGACGCACCATCTGACGGGCGGCGTCACCGCCACGGCGGTGTGCGGTCTGTACGACCCGGAGTCCCGCACGCTGCGGTGGGCCCGGGCGGGCCACCTGCCGCCGGTGCTGGTGCGCGGCTCCGAGGCCACCCCGCTGCCGCTGGTACAGGGACTGCTGCTCGGCGCCGTACCGGAGGCGGTGTACGAGGAGTCGGAGGTGCAGCTGGCCGCCGAGGACAACCTGCTGATGTACACGGACGGTCTGATCGAGCGCCGGGACCGCAGTGTGGAGGAGTCCCTGGCCCATCTGCTCACCGCCGCCGCCTCCGCCCCGGGCCCGCTCGACCAGCGGCTGGACCGGCTGCTCACGTACAGCAGGTCGGACACGGACGACGACACCTGCATCGTGGGCATCCGGGTCGGCTGAGGAGGGTGCCTCGGCCTGCCGGACGGGCCGAGGCATGACCGGGCGATTCGGGGGTACGCGCGGCTGCGCGACGAATGGCTTGATCACTTTGCTGGAGGTACTCGTGCCCATTGCCCAGGACCCGTTGTCCGTCGAGGTGTCCCTGCCGCGGGAGGACGTGGCGCTGCTCACGGTGGAGGGATACTTGGACGTCGACACGGCGACCGAGTTCCAGCACCACCTGGCGAACCAGCTCCATCACGGCCGCCGGCACTTCCTGCTCGACCTGACGGCCGTCCCCTTCATGGACTCGTCCGGCATGAACATCATCCTCCGGGTCTATCAGGAGGCCCGTGAACTGCCGGGGAGCGTGCACATCATCTCCCCCACCCCCGCGGTGCGCCGCATCCTGGACCTGACGGGCGTGAGCATCACCGTGCCCGTCTCGGAGAGCGTCGACGAGGCGCTGGAGCGCGTGGACGCGCTGCCGGGGACCCCGGTCGAACCGGAGGTCTGAGCGCGGTTCGCGGGGTCCGGCGCGGACGGCGTCGGAGTCTGGTTAGAGTGGCCACCCGGCCAAGGTCGCATCGTGGTCCCGGCGTTGGGACGCGGTGCGAGGTGACGACGACGAGGAGAAGAAACAGGTGCCGGAGCACGAAGCGGGCGGATCACTCGGAACACCGGCGCACGAGGTCAGGGACTTCCTGTTGCGCCGACGCGAGCAGATCGCCCAGCGGTGGGCGGACGAGCCCCTGTTCCGTACGGTGTTCACGACCTCGCGCGACGAGGCGGTGGAGGCGGGGAAGGCGGTCGTCGACGCGCTGGCCCAGGTCGCCGACGCACAGCAGGTCGAGGACCCGGACGCCGCGGGCTTCTCGGCGGTGCGCGAGCAGCTGGCCCGGATGGGGGCGGCCCGCTCCCGCGCGGGACTGTCCAACACGCAGGTGTCGAGCGAGCTGGCGGCGCTGTGGCCGCCGGCCGAGAACCTCCTGGTCGCCGAATCGGACCAGGCGTCGCCGGAGGAACTGCGGGCGTGGTCGACCACGCTCAGCATGCTCCTGGGCACGCTGCGTCTGGTGGCCATGCAGACGGCGCTGAGCGAGACGCAGTCGCTCATCGACCGCCAGCGGCTGCAGCTGATGGAGGTGGCGACGCCGGTGATCAAGCTGTGGGACGGCATCGTGGCGGTCCCGCTGATCGGGACGATGGACAGCGCCCGCAGCCAGGTGGTGATGGAGACCCTGCTGAACGCGGTCGTCGACCAGCACGCCCGGTTCGCGATCCTCGACATCACCGGTGTGCCGACGGTCGACTCCCTGGTGGCGCAGCACCTGATGAAGACGGTCGCCGCGGCCCGGCTGATGGGCGCGGAGTGCGTGGTGTCCGGCGTCCGTCCGGCGATCGCGCAGACCATCGTCCACCTGGGCCTGGACCTCGGCACGGTGAAGACGCGGGCGAGTCTCGCCGACGCGCTCGGACACTGTCTGCACGAACTGGGGACGAACATCGTGAACGCGGCGCCCGACGGCGCGGGCCGACGGTGAGCGAGGGGTTCTCCCGCCCGGTAGCGGGACATGTGCCGGTCCTCAGGCTCGGTGACGTTCTGCTGGTCACCCTCCAGGGCGACCTGTACGACAGCACGGCGCACCAGCTGCAGCAGGACCTCGCCGAGACGATCGCCCGCAGCGGGGTCACGGGAGTGGTCATCGACATCTCCGGTGTCGAGATCGTCGACTCCTTCCTCGGACGGGTACTGGCCGAGATCGCGGCCCAGACCGAACTGCTGGCCGCGCGCACCGTGGTGGCCGGCATGCGGCCCGCGGTCGCCATCACCCTGGTGGAACTGGGTCTGACGCTGCCGGGGCTGCGGACCGCGCTCAGCACCGAGGCGGCGATGGAACTTCTCGCGCAGCCCATCGTGTCGCTGCGTTCCGGCGGCATGCGCGGGGGGAGCGGGTGATGCACACCGCCGCGGGCATCGAGGCCCGCCTGCCCATCCGGTCGGACATGGACCTGGTGTGGGTACGCCAGCACGTGCGGCAGGCCGCCGCCCAGCTCGGCTTCGGCCTGGTGGACCAGACGAAACTGGTGACCGCCGCCAGCGAACTGGCCCGCAACACCCTGGTGCACGGTGGAGGCGGCCTGATGGAGGCGACGCACGTCCGCACTGGCGGGACCGACGGGCTGCGGCTGTCCTTCAGCGACTCGGGCCCCGGCATCCCCGACCTCGAGCGGGCGCTCAGCGACGGTTACACCTCCGGCGGCGGGCTGGGGATGGGGCTGGGCGGCTCCCGGCGCCTGGTGCACGACTTCGAGGTGGAGAGCGCCCCCGGGTCGGGGACCACGGTACGGGTGACGTCGTGGGTGACCCGGCCGCCGCGTCAGCGTGAGGACGTCTGATGCCCCGCGTCCGGTACGTGCCGGTGCAGGACTCGACCCGGGTGCGCGACGTCCGGGTCGCGGCGGAGGAGGCCGCGGCGGAGGCCGGGCTGGACGAACGGCGCACCGCCGACGCGGCGCTGGTGGCGACCGAGCTCGCCACCAATCTCCTCAAGCACGCGCAGGCGGGAGAGGTGATCGTCGACGTCGTGGACCCACCGGTGCCGGGTGAGGGCCGGCCGGGACGGGTCGTGCAGATCACCGCACTCGACCACGGGCCGGGCATCGCCGATGTGGACGGTGCGCTGCGGGACGGGTTCTCCACCACCCGCTCGCTCGGCGCGGGCCTCGGCACCTGCCGGCGTGTGGCCGACGGCTTCGGCCTGCACAGCGCGCTCGGCCGGGGCACCGTGGCGGTGGCGCGCCTCGGCTCCGCCGCCGGCGAGGGCTTCGCCGGGGCTCCCGGTGTGCGCGCCGGCGGCGTGAACGTCCCGTTCGCCGGAGCGGACTTCTCGGGGGACGCCTGGGCCTGGGTCGGCTCCGGTGACCGGCTGACCCTGATGCTGGCCGACGGCCTGGGCCACGGCAGCGAGGCGGCGCGTGCCTCGACCGCCGCCGCCGAGGAGCTGCGCCGCTGGGCCCGGCTCCCGCCCGCCGAGTGTCTGCCCCGGCTCCACACGGCGCTGGCCGGCACCCGGGGCGCGGCCGTCGCCGTGGCGCAGCTCGACACCTGGGCCGGCCGGCTGCGCTTCGCGGGGATCGGCAACGTGACGGCCCGGCTGCGGGAGGGCGAGCGCTGGCGGTCCCTGCTGTCCCGGCCCGGCATCGTCGGAGTGCACCGGCCGCACACCATGCATGAGGACGAGGTCGCCTGGACCCCGGAGAGTCTGCTGATCCTGCACACCGACGGTCTGCCCAGCCGCTGGACCCCGGACACGGGACTGCCGACGGCCGACCCGGCCGTGACGGCCGCCGTCGCCGTCCGCGACGCCGGCAGTCTGGCGCGTCCGGTGCGGGACGACACCGCCGTGGCCGTGCTGGCCCCCGTACCGCCGGACCGCCCATGACCCACACCTGGCGGATCCGGACCGTCACGGACGCGGCACGCGCCCGTATCGCCGTCGCCCGGCTGGCCGCGGTGCACGGGGTGCCCACCGTCGAACGCGCCCGGCTGGCCGTGGAGCTCAGCGGCCGGCTGCGGCAGTGCCTCACCAAGGGCGGCGTCTGGGTGCTCACCCTGGACGGCCCCGATCCGTCCGCCGGGGACGGAGCGCTGCACGCCTCGGTGGTGCCGGCGCCGGGCGCGGGCGCCGCCGGCCGCGCCTCGTGGACGGTGACCGTGCCGTGCCCCGAGCCGGGCCGGGTGCCCGACGTCGGCACGGTGACGGACGACCCGGCCGACCTGTCCGAGGCGCTGCTGGGCGCCGACGAGGACACGGCCGCGGTGCTGGACAAGCTCGCCGAGCAGGAGGAACTGGTCGCCTTCCACCGGGAGGAACTGCACCAGACCAACCAGGGCATCCTGGCGCTGCACGCCGAACTGGACGCGGCGGGGCACGCGCAGCGGGAGGCCTTCGCCGCCGAGCGCCGGGCGCGCAACGAGGCGGAGAACGCGCGCCGCAGGCTGACGTTCCTGGCGGACGCGAGCGCCGTGCTGAACGCCTCGCTCAACCACGACGAGATCGTGCGCCGGCTGCCGGAGCTGCTGGTGCCGCGGTACGCCCGCCACGTCGACGTATGGCTGTTCGACCAGGAGGACGACCGTCGTCCGTCCACGTCCCATCCGCAGGCGGCGATCCGCGCCGCCCGCACCGGGCGCCCGCAGTACGCCGCCGTCCACCCCGGCGGCCTGCCCGGGGTGGACGACCAGCCCGCTTCGGCCCTGGACCCCGACCGGCCGCTGCTGTGCATCCCGCTGCTGACCCGACGGGCGCCGCTGGGCGTGCTGATGCTGTCGCCGCCCGATGAGCGCTGGGACCCGGACGACGCCGTGATGCTGCTCGAGCTCGCCCGGCGGGCCGGCACGGCCATCGACAACGCACGCCGCTTCGAACACAACCGTGACATCGCCCAGACGCTGCAGCGCGCCCTGCTCACCGAGCTGCCCACGACGCCGGGTCTGAGCCTGGCCGCGCGCTATCTGCCGGCCACGTACGGGCTGAACATCGGCGGCGACTGGTACGACGCCTTCCGGCAGCGCGACGGCGGTCTGATCACCGTGATCGGGGATGTGACCGGGCACGGGCTGCACGCGGCGGTGATGATGAGCCAGCTGCGCACCGCGCTGCGCGCCTACGCCGTCGACGGCGACAGCCCCGGTCGGCTGCTGACCCGGCTGCACGAGTACCTGCGTCATCTCCAGCCCGATCTGTTCGCCACAGCGGTCATCGCCCGCTTCCATCCGGACGGGCGCACGCTGACGTGGGCCGCCGCCGGTCATCCGCCGCCGGTGCTGCGGCTGCCCGACGGCCGGGTGCGCACCCTGGACGCCAAGCCCGGCGCGATGCTCGGCATCCCGCTGCGGCAGGACATCGCCGACCACACCGAGCGGCTGGCGCCCGGTTCGACGCTCGCGTTCTACACGGACGGACTGGTGGAGCGGCGCGCCCGGGGCATCGACCCGGGCATCGAACGGCTCGCGGCGGCCCTGGGCTCGTTCGGTCACGCGGAGCTGGACGCGGATCTGGAGGACTCGGCGGACCGGCTCCTGCACCCGCTGCTGAGCGACTCCGAGCGCGACGACGACGTCTGCCTGCTGCTGTGCCACCTGCGCGGCTGAACCGGCCGCGGCTCTCTTCCCGGTGCGTTCCCGCGAAGGTGCGGGCATCGTGGTGCCGAACAGGGGCACGCGTCAGTTGTCGATGTTCGAGGCAGACCGCCTGGAGCCGCAGGAAGGGATGGACACCGTGACACGACCCAGGATCCTGGTGGTGGGCGCAGGTTTCGCCGGCGTGGAGTGCGTGCGCCGACTGGAGCGCAGGCTCGCCCCGAACGAGGCCGACCTCACGCTGGTGACGCCGTTCTCCTACCAGCTCTACCTGCCGCTGCTCCCCCAGGTGGCCTCCGGCGTGCTGACACCGCAGTCGGTCGCGCTCTCCCTGCGCCGCAGCGAGAAGTACCGCACCCGGATCATCCCGGGCGGGGCCATCGGCGTGGACCTGAAGTCCAAGGTCTGCGTCATCCGCACCGTCAACGGCGAGATCGTCAACGAGCCGTACGACTACATCGTGCTGGCCCCCGGCAGCGTCACCCGCACCTTCGACATCCCGGGGCTGACGGACCACGCCTTCGGACTCAAGTCGCTCGCCGAGGCCGCCTACCTCCGCGACCACGTCATCTCCCAGCTCGACCTGGCCGACGCGAGCCACGACCCGGCCGAGCGGGCCTCGCGGCTGCAGTTCGTGGTCGTCGGCGGCGGTTACGCGGGCACCGAGACCGCCGCCTGCCTCCAGCGGCTGACGCACGCCGCCGTCAAGCGCTACCCGCGGCTGGACCCGAGCCTGATCAAGTGGCACCTCATCGACATCGCGCCCAAGCTGATGCCCGAACTGGGCGAGAAGCTCGGGCGCAGCGCGCAGGAGATCCTGACCCGGCGCGGCATCGAGATCTCGCTGGGCGTCTCCATCGCGAAGGCGGGTGCCGAGGAGGTCACCTTCACCGACGGCCGGACGGTGCCCACCCGCACCCTGATCTGGACCGCCGGTGTCGTCGCCAGCCCGCTCATCGCCACGCTCGACGCGGAGACCGTCCGGGGGCGGCTCGCGGTCAACGCGGACATGTGCCTGCCGGGCCACGACGGGGTGTTCGCGCTCGGCGACTCGGCCGCGGTGCCCGACCTGGCCAAGGGCGACGACGCCGTGTGCCCGCCGACCGCGCAGCACGCCCTGCGGCAGGGCAGGCACGTCGCCGAGAACGTCATCGCGACGCTGCGGGGGCAGCCGACACGGCCCTACGTCCACAAGGACCTCGGGCTGGTGGTGGACCTCGGCGGCACCGACGCGGTCTCCAAGCCGCTCGGCATCGAACTGCACGGCCTGCCCGCCCAGGCGGTGGCCCGCGGCTACCACTGGTCGGCGCTGCGCACCGGTGTCGCCAAGACGCGGGTCATGACCAACTGGCTGCTGAACGCGGTCGCCGGTGACGACTTCGTGCGCACCGGGTTCCAGGCGCACAGGCCGGGGAACCTGCGGGACTTCGAGTACCTGGACGCCTACCTGACGCCGGAGCAGGTGCGGCAGCACGTCGCGGAGGCGGGCCGGGCGGCACGGTGATCCGGGAGCGGGAGACGGTTCGCGCCCGGCGCCGCCGGCATCCGGGTGTACGTGCGTGACGGGAGAGAGTACGGCGAAGTGAAGGCGGCGGGGCGCTCGGTGCGGGCACGGCTGCGGGACCGTCTGGCGGCGTCCGACCCCGGTCTGCTGCGGCTGACGGCCGGGCTGCGGACGGTGGGCTCGGTCTCACTGACGCTGGCCGTGCTCGCCTCGACGGGATCGGACACCACCCGTCTGGTGGCGGGCGCGATGGCGGCGATGGTCGCCACCTTCTCCATCCGGGAGCGGCAGCGCGGCGCCCAGGCGGTCACGCTGGCCGCCGGCCTGCCGGTCGCGCTGGTGTCCGTGTCGCTGGGCGCGGTGCTCAGCGAACGGGTCGTCGCCGGGGACGTCCTCTTCGTCGCCCTCATCTTCTGCGCGGTCTACGGCCGCCGGTTCGGCGACCGCGGGACCGCGCTCGGACTGATCGGCTTCCAGGTCTACTTCCTGTCCCTGTTCGTCGGTGCCTCCGCCTCCGGACTGCCGGAGCTGTGGGCCGCCCTGACCGTTGCGTTCGCGTGCAGCGCGCTGGTGCGGTTCGCCCTCGTCCCCATGACACCCGCGAGGACGCTCGCCCGGCTGCGCCAGGCCTTCCGGGCCCGGCTGGGCCGGCTGGTCTCCGCGTACCTGGCACTGCTGGACGCCGGGCCTGACGAGGTGGACAAGGCGCTGGAGGACGTGCGGGAGGGCAACGCCCGGCTGCACGAGACGGCCCTGATGATCCAGAGCCGGCTGGAGGAGGGCACGCCGGACGAGTCGGCGGCGCGGCTGGTGCAGCGCCGGATCGCGGACGCGGAGATCGCCGCCGAGCGGCTCGGCCTGCTCCTGCTGTCGGCGCGCAGCGCCGAGCGGGCCGACACCCTCACCCTGCATCTGCCCGGCGCGCCCGCTCCGGCGGTGGGCCGGCTGCCCGGCCCGGACGAGTCCACGGCCGTACTGCGGCGGGATCTGCTCGCGCTGCGGGCGCTGGTGGTGCGCGCCGGGAGCGGCGGAACGGGCATGGCCCAGCTGCGCAACCGGCTGCTCGGCTACCGGGAGGAGGAGAACCTGCCGGACGCCACACCGGCCGTACAGGACGTGTTCCGGGCCGTCGGCGAGACCGCCCGCGCCGTCATGGGGCTGCGCGTCGCCCTGGAGGGTCCGCAGGACGAGTCGGACGACAGCCCGGCGACAGCACGCTCGCGGGAGGAACTGGACGCCGAGGACGCCGCCATCGACGTCGGCGAGGAGAGCGGGCCGGCCGAGCCGCGGAAAGGGCTGCAACGGCCCACCACGCGCGCCGCCGTGCAGGTCGCCGTGGGCTCGACGCTGGCCATCGTCGGCGGCGAGCTGCTGTCCACGGACCGCTGGTACTGGGCGGTGCTCACCTGCTGGATCGTGTTCATCAACACGGCCTCGACCGGTGAGATCCTGGTCAAGGGCTACCGGCGGCTGCTGGGCACGGTGTTCGGCGTCGTCGCCGGCATCGTGCTGGCCGGCCTGGTGGGCTCCCACACCTGGACGGCCTTCGTCCTGGTACTGGTGCTGATCTTCGCGATGTTCTACACGGCGCCGCTGTCCTACACGCTGATGTCGTTCTTCGTGACGACGATGCTGGGGCTGCTCTACACCCTGCTGCACACCTACAGCTGGGAGGTGCTGGTGCTGCGGGTGGAGGAGACGGCGCTGGGCGCGGCCTGCGGGGTGGTCGCGGCGGCCCTGATCCTGCCGGTGCGCACCGACCGGCGCACCAACGAGCTGCTGGTCACCGTCCTGGAGCGGCTCGCCGAGGTGACCGAGGCAGCCGTCGGACAGCTCAGCGGCGGGCCCGTCGGCGACCTGCTGGACAAGGCACGGCAGCTGGACCAGGCGCTGGGCGACCTGCGCTCCGCGACCCAGCCGCTGACGCATCCGATCACCCCGCTGCGGGGCCGACGCGCCACCGCGCGCTATGTGGTGGCGCTCCTCGAGACGTGCGCGTACCACGCGCGTTCGCTGGCTGCCACGGCGGAGTTGCTGCCGACCCACCCGTCGATCGCGGCGGACCCCCGGCTGCGCGGGGCGGCGGGGCGTACGGTGCGCAACATCGTGACGATCGCGGACCGCGTCGCCGACGAGGACGTCACCGCGCCGGTCGGAACCGGGCCGAGCATCGCGTCCCTCCTGGGCGGCGACGGCACCGTCCGCTACGGCCGCGTCACCGACCGGGTGCTGCGCCACCTGGAGCGCCTGGACGAGGCCGTGGTGGGCCTGGCCCGCCCCCTGGGCGTCCCGGTGAAGGCGCCCGAACCCTGAGCCGGCCGCCACCGCGGACACCGGTGCGGCGGGCGCGCCGTCCCGGCGGCCGGAAAGCCCGCGTCGGCCTGCCGGGCCGGCGCGCCCGGGTCCGTCCCGCCGCCGCACGCCTCGAGCCGACCGGACGTGTCCGCCCTCGTCCGTGCCCGGATCCGTCGTCGCGGCCGGGGCTGGCCGGCCGGGGCTCGTCGTGGCGCGCCCGCGCGTACGGCCCCGGCGGTCGCCGGGGCCGTACGCGCGGGCGCGGTTCAGAAGTCGGTCGGGAGACCGCTGGCCTTCGCGATGCCTCGCAGCTCCTCGTTCTGGCGGTGGCGGTCCCTGATGTAGTCGGCGATCTCGTCCAGACGGGAGGGATCGGCGGCGGTCGCCGCGTCGGTGACCACCCGGACCGGTCCGGTGTCGTCGACCTCCAGCTCGACCACCTCGTTGTCCAGGCGTCCGGTGACGGCGGTGGCGATGACGAGGGCGGCCTCGTCACGGACCTCCTGGGGCAGCTCCTCGTCCCCGCCGTCCAGCGCGAGGTCCATGCCGGACAGTCGGTGCTCCTCGATCGCCTGGAGGACCGGCTCCACCACATGGAGCAGAAGCCGGTAGTCCTCGGTGTCCATCCGGACCCGCAGGAGGTCGAGATAGACGTCTACGGCCTTGCCTTCCGGGGGAATCTCGGATTCGCTCATCCGCTTCGGGTTCCCCGCGCACCGCGGGTCATACGGAGGCCGGGGTGCCGGCCTCGCACGCGTCCTGCCCGGCCGCGGCCAGCCAGCCGCGCGCGGTGGTGAGTGCGTGGCGTATGTCGCGGGTGCCGGTCGACACGCACAGGGTGTACGCCAGATCACCGGTCCGCGGGTCCGGGCCGGCCGGTCCGCCTCCGGCAGCCGTCAGGGTCTCGTACTCCTCGACGAGCCGGCGCAGCACGGTGGGGTGGGGCTTCAGCATGTGTCCCGCTTCCTGATGGGCCCGGCGCCGCTCACGCCGTCGCCGAGTGTCCGCCGGTGCCCCGGTGGCCGGTGTGCTGTCCCATCACGTCGGCACGCACCCGGGCGCAGCTGCGGCTGATGAGACGGGAGACGTGCATCTGGGAGATGCCCAGCCGGTCGGCGATGCGGCTCTGGGTCATGTCCTCGAAGAAACGCATGTAGAGGATGGCGCGCTCGCGCTCCGGCAGCCTGCGCAGCCCCTCCTTGGCGGACTCGCGGTCGATGACGACGTCGTAGGAGGCGTCCGCGGCGCCGAGGGTGTCGGCGAGGCTGTAGCCGTCGTCGTCGGAGGACAGTTCCGCGTCCAGGGAGAGGGTGCTGAAGCTCTCCAGGGCCTCCATGCCGGCACCGACCTCCTCCTCGGTCAGCCCGGTGTGGGCAGCGATGTCCGCCACGGACGGCTCGGGGCTGCCGGGGTTCTGGGTGAGTTCACGCCGGGCCACCCGCACCTTGTTGCGCAGTTCCTGCACCCGGCGGGGCACGCGCAGGGCCCACATCCGGTCGCGGAAGTGCCGCTTGACCTCGCCGGTGATGGTGGGGACGGCGTAGCTCTCGAAGGCCCCGCGGCTCGGGTCGAAACGGTCGATGGCCTTCACCAGGCCCAGGGCGGCCACCTGGCGCAGGTCCTCGACGGACTCGCCGCGGTCGCGGAAGCGGCCGGCGATGCGGTGGGCCATGGGCAGCCACGCGGTGACCAGCTCGTCACGGACGGCGTCCCGCTCGGGGCCGTCCTCCAGGGAGGCCAGCCGGGTGAAGAGGGAGGTGGTGTCGGGGGCGTCGTCGTGCCGCCTGCGGGGCGCGGCGGCCGTCGTGTCGGAGGGGCCGGAACGATGGGCGGTCGTGTCAATGAGCATGCGGTTCGCTCCCGAACGGTGGTTTCAGGGATCTACCGCGGGAGGGACGCCGCCGGGACGCCCGGAGGGTCCACGGCGGTCGTACCGCTCCCGCTGGCGCGCCTCCGGTCCGAAGCACGAACCTCCGATTGCCCCCTCGCCGGTAGAACAAACTCCGCTTCTTCGCACGATGTGCCGGGGCCCGTTACGGCCGGTCAGGGCAGGGGTACCACGGCGGTGATGCACTTGCCGCCGGCGGGCAGGTCGGACACCCGGACGTCGCGGGACAGCCGGCACACGATGGGCCAGCCGTGACCGCCCGGACGACGACGCCCCTGCCGGTCGGTCGGCGGCACGGCGACGGGCAGTTCGTCACTGCGGTCGCTCACCGACAGACGCACTCCGGGACCGCTCACGTCGACCTGGAAGTCGATGACCCCGCCGCCGTGCAGCATGGCGTTGGTGGTGAGTTCGGAAGCGACGAGCAGGGCGTCCTCCAGGGCGTCGGCGTCGCAGGGGGTGCGGGTGGCCCGGCAGCGTTCGGACACCGCCCGCACGACGGCCTCGCGGACCTCGGCCGGACGGCACGGGCAGGAGGGCCCGGCCCGGCGCGCGCCGGGCACTTCGAGGGGTTCGGTCGTGTGCTCCTCATACATCGCGCGGCTCCCTGATCGGTGACGGAATGGGCGGATAACGCCTCGGACCTCCCTTTTCGGCTCACCTGTCCCGGTAGCGGCAAACCTTTCGGCCGTTCTCCGCACTCCTGTCGTCCGATCGGCGCACGGGGGTACGCGGACGCTATGACCGACGTGGTGGATTCGGACGAACTGTTGCGGCGCATCCGGCGGGCACGGGCCTGCGCGGCGCAGGAGGAGCAAACCTGGCGGGCCCGGGGCGACGAACTGCGGCGGGCGGACACCGGTGATCCCGGCACGGCGCGCGACGCCGAGGTGCGCGGGGTGGCCTACGGGGTGGTGCTGCGGGTGCTGGACGAGATTCTGACGCCGGGCAGGCACGCGGCGGAGGGCTGAACGGAGTGCCCGGCCCCGCGGGCCGGCGCAGGCCGTTGCCGGGCACCGGAACCCATGACGGCCGGCCACAGCCGGGAGCCGGTCCTGGAACACCGGGAGTACCGCCACAGCGGACGGCCGGCCCTCACTCCTCCCGGGCGCAAGCGGGCCCGGGAGGCGGATCCCGCGGGGCGCGAGACGCCCGGACACGCGGTGTTCCCGGGCGACGCGCCGGCGCCGGGCGGTCTTGACGACCGGCCCACCCGGGTCCGGGCGCTGCCGCGGGACGCGTTCTCCGGCCCGGTCCGGCCGAGGGCGGGCCGGCGGCCCGGACCGCCGGGCGGGTCGCAGCCGGGACGAGCACGCCGTATCCGCCCGGCGTCCCGGCCGGACGGCTCACCGAGCCCGTGCTCTGCCGTCCGCGGACGGCGCCGGCCACGGGCACGCGCCTGCCGGCTCCGTCGGACCCCGGCCTGGTCACGGTCCGGGTCGTGGACGAGTGCGCCGGACGGGGCCGGTGAAACAGGTCACATGACCCGATCGCCCGGACGGCACCAGGATGGTTTATCTTTCATTCACATGTGGTGGCGGAGTCGACACCCCGTCCTCCGGACACCACCGCTTACGGCCCTGGCTGGTTTCCCCCGTCCAGCCAGGGCTTTTTCCTGCCTGGCCGGGACCGGCGGGCAGGAACCGGACTTCTCGTGTCCGCCGAGGTGCCCCGAACGGCCGCAGCGGCTGAAATGAACGTAGGGAAAGCACCGGAACCGAATGCCCGGCGAGGAGCCCCGCGCCATGACCAAAGCGATCAAACTCCTGACCGCCCTTCCCCTGCCGCAGCGCGAGCGCCTGATGACACTGGCGCGGGAGGCGTCCTTCCCCGAGGACACCCGGATCTTCGAGTCGGGAGGCGTGGCCGACCGCTTCTGGGTGATCCGCTCCGGCGCGGTCTCGCTGGACCAGCGGGTGAACGACCTGCACCGGGTGACCGTCGCCGGTCTCGGCTCGGGTGATCTGCTGGGCTGGTCCTGGCTGTTCCCGCCCTACCGGTGGGACTTCGGTGCCGTGGCCTTCAGCCCGGTGCGCGCCTACGAGTTCGACGCGTCGGCCGTGCTCCGGCTCTGCGAGGAGGACCCGTCGCTCGGGATGGTCCTGGTGCGCAGTGTCGCCGAGGTGCTCGCCCACCGGCTGGAGACGACGCGCGGCCAGTTGATGGAGCAGTACGCGATGCACCGGCGCAGCGGAGCACCGTAGGACGGCCCCGCACCCGGTCACGGAGCGGCGCGGGCACCGCGGCGGCCGGGCGGGGCCCGGGGACGGGCACCGCGGCGGCCGGGCGGCGGCTCAGGCTCCGGCGATCAGCGTGAGGCCGAGGACGATCATGGTGGCGGCGACCAGGCCGTCCAGGACCCGCCAGGCTGCGGGGCGGGCCAGGAAGCGGCTCAGCAGGCGGGCGCCGAAGCCGAGCGCCGCGAACCAGCAGACGCTGGCCAGTACCGCGCCCAGACCGAAGGTCCAGCGCAGCGGACCGTGGTCGGCGGCGACCGAGCCCAGCAGGAACACCGTGTCGAGGTAGACGTGCGGGTTGAGCCAGGTCATCGCGAGGCAGGTGAGCACGGCGCGGCGCCGTGAGGTCGCCGCCTCGCCCTCCGTCCCCAGTCCGGCGGCGGCCGGACGCAGCACCCGGCGGGCGGCCAGGGCTCCGTAGCCGAGCAGGAACGCACCGCCGATCCAGCCGACCGCCGTCAGCGCGCCGGGCCAGGCCGCGACCACCGCGCCGACCCCGCCGACCCCGAGGGCGATGAGGGCCGCGTCGGACAGGGCGCAGATGCCGACGACGGCGAGTACGGCGTCGCGGCGGACGCCCTGGCGCAGGACGAAGGCATTCTGGGCGCCGATGGCGACGATGAGGGAGAGGCCGGTGCCGAATCCGGCGGCGGCGGTGGTGAGGGCGCTGGTCATGCGGAGGACGCTACGGGTGGGAGCACTCTGCAGTACAGCTAAGGATTCTTACGTACCCTTAGCCTTCGTGATGACGGATCTTCCGCTGGACCAGGTACGGACCCTGCTCGCCGTGGTGGACGAGGGGACGTTCGACGCGGCGGCGGCCACGCTGCACGTCACGCCCTCGGCGGTGAGCCAGCGGGTGAAGGCGCTGGAGCAGCGCACGGGGCGGGTGCTGCTGCTGCGCACCAAGCCGGTGCGGCCGACCGAGTCGGGCGAGGTGCTGGTCAGGCTCGCCCGACAGGTGGGCCGGCTGGAACGTGACGCGTACGCCGAACTGGGGCTGAGCGGGGCCGGGGAGCCGACCCGGGTGCCGGTGGCGGTGAACGCGGACTCGCTGGCGACCTGGTTCCTGGGTGCCCTCACCCGCCTGCCGGCCGATTCGCGGCTCCGTTTCGAACTGCGCCGGGAGGACGAGGCCCACACGGCGGCACTGCTGCGGGAGGGGACGGTGATGGCCGCGGTGACCTCGTCGCCGGACGCGGTGCCGGGCTGCTCCGTGCGGCATCTGGGACGGATGCGCTACCTCCCGGTGGCGAACCCGGAGTTCGCCGTACGGCATCTCGCGGGACCGCTGCGGGAGGCGCTGCCCGGGGCGCCCGTGGTGGTGTTCGACCGGAAGGACGACTTCCAGGACGACTTCGTGCGCCGGCTCACGCGCGGGCGCGCCGAGGCGAGCGCGCTGCGCCACTACGTGCCGACCTCGGAGGGCTTCGCCGAGGCGGTCGCCGCGGGCCTGGGCTGGGGCATGGTCCCCGAGGCCCAGGCCGACCCTCTCCTGCGGGCCGGCCGCCTCACGGTGTTCACCCCGGACCGGGAGGTCGACGTCTCCCTGTACTGGCAGCAGTGGAAGCTGGACTCCCCCGCACTGGCGGCGGTGGCCGACGCGGTCACGGAAGCGGCGGCGCGGGCCCTGCGGCGTTAGGGGGTGTCCTCCGGGTCTCGCCGGGGCCACGGGCCCTGGCACCGCGCCAGGCCGTTCCCGGCGCTCTCCAGGAGCATGTCCAGCGCCGTCGGGTAGGCGCTGGTGACCATGCGGGTGGCCAGCAGGGGCGCCGCCTCGGCGATACGGGGATGGGTGGCGGCGGGCAGGCGGGCGTAGGTGGAGCGCCACATCTCCTCGTCGGCCCGGCGCGCGGCGCCGGGCAGCGCCAGGGAGGCGGCGTCGAGGGCGGCGAAGGCCAGTGTGGTGTCGATGAAGGCGTGGTACACGCGGACCGCCTCCGGCAGCGGGAAGCCCGCGGTGCGCAGCACGTCCAGCACCGCCTCGTCGGCCGCCAGTTCGTTCGCCCGGCCGGAGACCCGGCTCGCCGTGAGGACGGCGGCCTGCGGGTGCGACACGTAGGCGGCGTGGATGCGCAGCCCGACGGCCCGCAGGTCGACGCGCCACTGACCCGTGGGGCGCCAGCCGTGCAGCGCCCGGCCGATCAGCGCGTCCCCGATGGCGAGGGTCAGCTCGTCCATGCCGCGGAAGTAGCGGTAGAGGGTGCTCGGATCGCAGTCCAGGGCCAGGCCGAGCCGACGGGCGGTCAGGCCCGCACCGCCGTGCTCGCGCAGCAGGCGGAGCGCCGTCTCGACGATCAGCGTCTCGGACAGCACCCGGCCGCTCCTCGTCGGCCTGCGGCGCCGTCGCCGTTCCTCGGGGACCACACGTTTCGGCATCACCGTCTCCTCGCACTCTTACGCCAACACCATTGACCTTATGTCCTCGCGAGACGTTGTATCTCCGGCCGGGGCCCCGTGCACACATCCCGGATCCATGAGGATCCACGAGGCAGAAAGGGAGTGCTCCGTCATGCGTGTACTGCTCGTGGGAGCCGGCGGCGTGGGTACCGCCGTCACCCGGGTCGCGGCCCGGCGGCCGTTCTTCGACCGGATGGTCGTCGCCGACCACGCCCCGGCCCGGGCCGGGGCGGCGGTCGCCGCGCTCGGCGCGGAGGGCGCCCGGTTCCGCGCCGAGCGGGTGGACGCCGGCGACGAGGACGGGGTGGCCGCGCTGCTCGCACGGCACGGCTGCGACGTCCTGCTCAACGCCACCGACCCCCGGTTCGTGATGCCGCTGTTCCGCGCCGCGCGCCGCGCCGGCGCCACCTATGTCGACATGGCGATGTCGCTGTCCCGGCCGCACGCCGAGCGGCCGTACGAGGAGTGCGGGGTCAAGCTCGGCGACGAGCAGTTCGCGCGGTCCGAGGAATGGGCGCAGGCCGGTGCGCTGGCCCTGGTCGGCATGGGCGTGGAGCCGGGTCTCTCGGACGTGTTCGCCCGGTACGCCGCCGACGAACTCTTCGACGGGATCGAGGAGATCGGCGTCCGCGACGGCGCGAACCTCACGGTGGACGGCTACGACTTCGCACCGTCCTTCAGCATCTGGACCACCATCGAGGAGTGCCTCAACCCGCCCGTGGTCTACGAGAGGGACCGCGGCTGGTTCACCACCGAACCCTTCAGCGAGCCGGAGGTGTTCGACTTCCCCGAGGGCATCGGCCCGGTGGAGTGCGTGAACGTCGAGCACGAGGAGGTGCTGCTCGTCCCGCGCTGGGTCGACGCCCGCCGGGTGACCTTCAAGTACGGCCTGGGCCGCGAGTTCATCGACACGCTCAGGACGCTGCACCTGCTGGGACTGGACCGCACCGAGCCGGTGGCCGTGCCCGGCCCGGTGGGTCCGGTGCGGGTCTCCCCCAGGGACGTGGTGGCCGCCTGCCTGCCCGACCCGGCGACGCTGGGCGAGCGGATGCACGGCAGGACCTGCGCCGGCACCTGGGTGCGGGGCGTGAAGGACGGGGCCCCGCGCGAGGTGTACCTGTACCACGTGGTCGACAACCAGTGGTCCATGGCCGAGTACGGCTGTCAGGCCGTGGTGTGGCAGACCGCCGTCAATCCCGTCGTCGCCCTCGAACTGCTGGCCACCGGCGCCTGGTCGGGCACGGGCGTGCTCGGTCCCGAGGCGTTCCCCGCGAAGCCGTTCCTGGAGCTGCTGACCGCGTACGGCTCGCCCTGGGGGCTGCGCGAACAGTGACCGCTCGCACGGCGTCACGTTGTTTCACCGCCCGTCGACAGGTCACCCGAAAGGAGCAAGACGCCCAAAAGGGCGTCTGTTCGTATCCACACCGATCGCAGGTGACTCTCGATGGACAACTGGCGCAGTCGTGCGGCCTGCAGGACCGAGGACCCCGACCTCTTCTTCCCGATCGGCACCACCGGCCCCGCCCTGATGCAGACGGAACAGGCCAAGGCCGTGTGCCGACGCTGCCCCGTGCGGGAGCAGTGCCTCCAGTGGGCGCTGGACACGGGGCAGTCCATCGGGGTGTGGGGCGGTACGAGCGAGACGGAACGCCGCGCCCTGAAGCGCCGCGTCGCCGCCCGGCGCTCCTCCGGTTAGCCGGCGGGAGCGTCCGGCCGGCTCGTCGGAGCCCCGCGCGGCGTTCAGCGGCCGGTGCGGCGCAGTGGCCCCCAGGGATTCTTCTGGCGGGCCACTTCCTTCTGTGCCTCGCCGATCACGCCCTCGTCGATCCAGCACAGCGGACGGACGTCCGTGACCAGCGGCTCGTTGTCGGGGCCGCGGGCGACCTCCCGGCCCTTGAGCGCCCAGGGCCGGATGCCGGGCCCCTTCTCCCACGGCAGGTGCCCGTAGTCGTACAGCCTGCGCGCCACCCACAGCTCCACCGGCCGGTCCCGCCACCACTTCTCGACGTCGAGCGGGTTCGCGGACAGTCCGGGCATGGCGACGCCCGTGAGGTCGTCGGTGCTGGACACGGCGCGCAGATCGGCCGCCGGACCGCGGGACCAGCGGACGTACAGGCCCCGGTCGCGCTCGACCAGCGCGGTGAGTTCGGCGAGTGTGCCGACGACCGGCAGATCGTCCGGTGCCTCCATGAACGGCCTCCCGACATGCCACGGGCCCAGGCGGTCGTAGTACCCGCCCCACGCGGACGGAACCGGGGGCGGCGCCCCGTGGGAACCACCCCGCCGTGCCCGGCCCCGTGCGCCGCAGCACTCCCGCGGGACGTCGCCGGAAGGGGCCCGGCCACGAGCGTGCGCGTGCGCCGTGTCCACGAACCCGCCCGAGCCCGACGACGGCGCCCGGGTCCCGGCCGACCGGCTGTGGCCGCGCGGTCCGGCGAGGGACGCGGCACGGGTGGACGAGTGGCCCGAGGGGCTGCCCCCTCCACAAAGCTGTGCCGCCGGTACCACGCAGCCGACCGGCCGTACGAGGAGTTCCGCGAGCGCTATGAGGCGGAACTCGCCGCTCCGCAGGCCGCCGAACTCATGGACCCCCTTCCGTGAGCCCGCCGGGAGGGGCCCGGTCACCCTGCTGACCGCCGCCAAGAGCCCGGAGACCGGTCGCGCCGAGGCGCCGGCCCGTCTCCCGGGGGACTGAGGGGCGAGCCGCGGGCCCTACGCCGTCCGGTCGGCCGCCGCCCGTCCGGCCGCCCGGCCGGAGAACAGGCAGCCGCCGAGGAAGGTGCCCTCCAGGGCGTTGTAGCCGTGGAGACCGCCGCCGCCGAAGCCCGCCACCTCGCCGGCCGCGTACAGCCCCTCGACCGGCCGGCCGTCGGCGCCCAGCGCGCGGGAGTCCAGGTCGGTCTGGATCCCGCCGAGGGTCTTGCGGGTGAGGACGTGCAGCTTGACGCCGATCAGCGGGCCGGCCGCGGGGTCGAGGATGCGGTGCGGGGCGGCGACGCGGCCGAGGCGGTCGCCGATGTAGCGGCGGGCGTTGCGGATGCCCTGCACCTGGACGTCCTTGCTGTAAGCGTTGTCCATCTGCAGATCGCGGGCCTCGATCTGGCGGCGTACGACGGCCGCGTCGAGCAGGGGCTCGTCGGTGAGGGCGTTCATCCTCTCGACGAGCTGTTCGACGGTGGGAGCGGTCACGAAGTCGGCACCCCTGCGCAGGAACGCGTCCACCGGCCCGGGGGCGCCCTTGCCGAGCAGGCGGGTGCGCAGGAAGCCGGCCCGGTCCTTGGCGGTGATGTCGGGGTTCTGCTCGGAGCCCGAGAGGGCGAACTCCTTCTCAATGATCTTCCGGGTGAGGACGAACCAGGAGTGGTCGTGTCCGGCGAGGTCCTCGGTGGTGCGCAGGTGCTTCAGTGTGCCGAGGGTGTCGTAGCCGGGCAGGCAGGGCTCGGGCAGGCGACGGCCGAGGGCGTCGAACCACATCGAGGACGGTCCGGGCAGGATGCGGATGCCGTGTCCGGGCCAGACCGGGTCCCAGTTCTGCAGTCCCTCGGTGTAGTGCCACATGCGGTCCCGGTTGACCAGGCGCACGCCCGCGCGGGCGCTGATGCCGAGCATCCGCCCGTCGACGTAGGCCGGCACTCCGGTGACCATCTCGCGGGGCGGGGTGCCCAGCCGCTCGGGCCAGTGGCGTCGGACCATGTCGTGGTCGGCGCCGATCCCACCACTGGTGACGATCACTGCCTGGGCGGTGAGTTCGAACTCGCCGATCGTCTCGCGGCTGGAGGCGACCCCGCGCGGTGCGCCGTCCTCGGCCAGCACGGTGCCGCGCACCCCGCGCGCGGTGCCGTTCTCGAGGACGAGTTCGTCGACCCGGTGGCGATGGTGGAAGGTGAGCAGTCCGTCGCCCGCGGCCTGCCGGGCGTACCGGACGAAGGGGGCGACGACACCGGTCCCGGTGCCCCAGGCGATGTGGAAGCGGGGCACGGTGTTGCCGTGGCCGTCCGCGCGGAGGCCGCCGCGCTCGGCCCAGCCGACCGTGGGCAGGAAGGTGATGCCGTGGCCGTCCAGCCAGGACCGCTTCTCTCCCGCCGCCCACTCGACGTAGGCCCTCGCCCAGCGCACCGCCCAGCTGTCCTCGTCGTCGAGCCGGTCGAAGCCCGCGCTGCCCCGCCAGTCGTTCCAGGCGAGGTCGAAGGTGTCCTTGATGCCCAGACGCCGCTGCTCCGGCGAGCCCACGAGGAACAGCCCGCCGAAGGACCAGAAGGCCTGGCCGCCGAGGTTGGCGGCGTTCTCCTGGTCGACCAGGGCGACCCTGCGGCCCCTGCTGGTCAGCTCGTGGGCCGCGACGAGGCCCGCGAGTCCCGCTCCGACGACGATGACGTCGGCATCCATGGCGACCGTCCCTTCCTGTTCTCCGGTGAGCAGCGCGGTCAGCAGTTGTTTCAGCCGGGCCCGGGCGCCCGCGACGTCCCGGTCCGGCAGCAGCCGGGTGGTGACGCCGTCGTAGGCGGCGATCACGGCGTGCGCGGCGCCCTCGACGTCACCGAGCACGGCGGGCAGCCCGGTGCGGCCGCGGGTCCGGGCGATCCGGTCCGCGACGGCCCGCCGCGACCGCGCCCGGTGCTCCAGCAGGGCGTGCGCCGCCTCCGGGTCGCGGGCGGCGTGCACCAGGAAGTCGGTCCTCACCAGCAGCCGGTCGCGGTCGAGGAGCAGGATCTCGGTGCCGCGGTCCACGGCGGCGGGCAGGCCGAGGTCGGGTCCGTCCCGGGCGAGGGCCTCGGCGACCTGCCCGGCGATCAGCTCGGCGCGTTCCGCGTGGAGGGCGAAGGACAGTTCGTCCAGGTTGGCGAAGTGTAAGCAGAAGGCGCCCCTGATGCGGCCGGCGGCCTCACAGACCTCCTCGGTCGAGACGTGCCCGAAGCCCTGGGAGGCGAAGGCGGAGAGCGCGGCTTCGAGCGGGTTCGCGCGCGTGCGCAGCCGGCGCCTGGTGACGCGCCCCGCCGTACCGCCCGCCGTCATGACCGCCCCCTCGTCCGATACGGGAACGTATCCGATGCACGGGTGTGCCGGAAGGTCCGGGAGCGGCGGAATCCGCACCGCGGTCCTGCCGGGTCCGACGCATCGGAAGCCTGCCCTCCCCGCCCCCGCTCCCCCGCGCCGGGCCGCACCCGGGCGGGGCCGATGGGCGCGGACGCGGGACGGGGGGGAACGGGCCGGCCGGCGCCGTCGGGGCGCGTCCGGACGCGCCCGTCGTGGACCCGCCGCCACAACCGGGCCCCCGCCCGTGTCCGCGCCGTGATCTGCTTTCCTTCTCCCGTCCGGCAGGAACGCCCCGAACGACTGGAGCGCGGAACGACCATGCGAGCAACCGTCCGGCACGTCGCGGAGGGCACCTACCTGGTGCACGGCACGAACACCAACTGGGTGGTCCTGAGCGAGGGGGACGCCGTCACCCTGATCGACACCGGCTACCCCGGCGACCGCGAGGGGCTGCTCGCCTCCCTGGCCGAGGTGGGGAGTTCACCGGAGGCGGTGACGGCCGTGCTGATCACACACGCCCACAGCGATCACCTGGGATCCGCCGAGTACCTGAGCGCCGCGTACGGCACCCCCGTCTACACCCATGAGGCCGAAGTCCCGCACGCCCGCCGGGACTTCCTGCACCAGGTGACCATCGGGCAGGTGTTGCGCAACGGCTGGCGGCCGGGTGTGCTGCCCTGGGCGGCGCACGCCCTGCGCTCCGGCGGGACGGCGGACGTGGCGGTCACCGCGCCCGAGGCGTTCCCGGGGCCCGGTCAGGGACCGCTCGACCTGCCCGGCCGGCCCGTGCCCGTGCACACGCCCGGCCACACCGCCGGGCACTGCGCGTTCCACTTCCCGGACACCGGTGTGGTGGTGTCGGGCGACGCCCTGGTGAGCGGCCACCCCACCTCGCGCGTCCGGGGGCCGCAGATGCTGACGGACATGTTCCACCACGAGCGCGCCACCGCCGTGGCCTCGCTCGACCTCCTGGCCGGGCTGGACGGCGACCTGTTGCTGCCCGGGCACGGCCCGCTGCACGAGGGGCCCGTACGGGACGCCGCCCGGCTGGCCCGGGAACGCGCGCAATAGGGTGAGGCGACGACCGCCCACGAGACGAGGACACCCCCGCCATGGCACTGCAGATCAACGCCACCAACCCGGAGCACCCCGCGCTCCTGTTGGAACTGCCGTGGCACCTGCCGCTGGAGGAGTGGCCGAAGGAGTACCTGGTGCCGCTGCCGCGCGGCATCTCCCGGCACGTGGTGCGCTACGCCCGCGCCGGCGACGAGGTGGTCGCGGTGAAGGAGCTCGCCCAGCGGCCCGCGCTGCGCGAGTACGAGCTGCTGCGCGACCTGGACCGGATCGGCATCCCGGCGGTGGACCCGCTCGCCGTGGTCACCGGCCGCACCGACCCCGCCGGGGAGCCGCTGGAGAGCGTCCTGATCACCCGTCACCTCGGCGGCTCGATGCCGTACCGGTCGATGTTCGAGACGACGCTGCGCCCCGCGACCATGCACCGGCTGATGGACGCGCTCGCCGTGCTGCTGGTGCGGCTGCACCTGGCCGGGTTCGCGTGGGGTGACTGCTCGCTGTCCAACACGCTGTTCCGGCGCGACGCGGGCGCCTACGCCGCCTACCTGGTGGACGCCGAGACCGGGGACCTGCACCCGGAACTGAGCGTCGGCCAGCGGGAGTACGACCTCGATCTCGCGCGGGTCAACATCAGCGGCGAACTGCTCGACCTGGAGGCGTCCGGGGCGCTGCACCCCTCCGTCGACCCGATCGAGTTCGGCACCGAGATCTGCGCCCGCTACCAGGACCTGTGGCGGGAGCTGACCCGCACCTCCGTCTACCCGGCGGGAAAGCACCACTACATCGAGCGCCGCATCCGCCGGCTGAACGACCTCGGTTTCGACGTGGCCGAGATGCAGATCGAGCACGCCTCCAACGGCGACACGGTCACCTTCGTGCCCAAGGTCGTCGACGCCGGCCACCACCAGCGGCAACTGCTGCGCCTGACCGGTCTGGACGCCGAGGAGAACCAGGCCAGGCGGCTGCTGAACGACCTGGAGAGCTGGATGGCCACCCAGGACGACTACGCCCCGGGTGATCCCCTCGGCGCCCGACCGGAGGTCCTCGCCCACCGCTGGGTGCGCGAGGTCTTCCGGCCCACCGTGCGGTCCGTGCCGCCGGAGCTGCGCGGTCCGATGGACGCCGCGGAGATCTACCACGAACTCCTGGAGCACCGCTGGTACCTGTCCGAGCGGGCGCAGCACGACATCGGCCTCGACACGGCCGTCGAGGACTACATCAGGAACATCCTGCCGAAGGCACGGGAGACGCTCCAGCCGACGGCCGACTGACCCGGGCGGCCCCGCCGCGTCAGGCCGGCGGCACCACCGCCACCGGGCAGTCCGCGTGGTGCAGGACGCCGTAGGCCACCGAGCCGATCCGGGCGCCCACGGCCGTGCGGTGGGCGCGGCGGCCGACCACCATCAGCTGGGCGGTGCCCGCCACCGACAGCAGCACCTGTCCGGCGCCGCCCATCTCGACGTGCTCGACCACGTGCACGTCGGGGTAGCGCTCCCGCCACGGCGCGAGGGCCGCCGCCAGCGCCTTCTGCTCGTACGGCTCCAGACCGCCGGCCTCGTCGAGGAGCCGGAGCGAGGCGGGGCTGTAGGCGAACACCGGCGGCAGGGTCCAGGCCCGTACGGCGCGCACCGTGGCCCCGCGCCGGGCCGCGGTCTCGAAGGCGAGGCCGAGCGCGGCGGCGCTGTCCTCCGGGTCGCCCTGCTGGCCGACCACGATCTCGTGCCCGGCGGCCTCGTCCGACGCCTGGTCCCCGGCCCGTACGAACACCACCGGCCGCTCGGCGTCGACGATCACCTGCTGGCCGACCGAACCGGCCAGGAAGCCCACGATCCGCCCGTGCCCGCGCGAACCGAGCACCAGCATCTCCGCGTCCGCGGCGACACCGGTCAGCGTCCGCACGGCGTCGCCCTCCAGGACGTCCGTCGTCACGGCGAGGCCGGGATGGTGTTCGCCGACGACGCGGACCGCCTCCTCCGCCGACGCGCGGACCCACTGCTCCTGCGTCGCCCGGTCGCCCGTGTCCACCGCGTCGTGCGCCTCGAACCGCCAGGCGTGCACCACCCTGAGCGGCAGTCCCCGGCGGACCGCCTCCCGCGCCGCCCAGGCCAGCGCGGCGAGGCTCTCCTCGGTTCCGTCGATCCCTGCCGTGATCGGGCGCGTCATGCGGTTCCCTCCCGGTGCCGTATCCGAATTCGCGTGGCCCAGTCTCCCCTACGCCGCCGCCCCGACCGCACGCGGTCGCGCCGCGCGGGGAGCTCACGCGTGCCCGAGCGGTCCGGCCCGCTCGGACACACGAGGGGCGGGGCCGGTGCGGTGGCCGCGGCCGGACGGGACCGCCGCGCCGGGGACCCGACCGCACCGCGTGGGGAACGTACGGCACAGGCCGCCGCGGATCCGCGCGCACCCGGCGGAGCTCGACCGGGTGCGGACCGGCCCGGTCGACGACGCCGGCGTCGGCTTCGCGGGCGCGTACCGGACCCGGTTCCTCGGCGGCTGACGGCGCCGGCCCCGCCCGTACCCGATCTTGGCGGAGGGACGGAGTCCGGGTGAGGATGCTCCCATGAAGGGTGATCTGTTTTCCGCTCAGCACATGGTGCAGCCGGCCGCGGTTCCGGGCATGTCCGTCGAGAACTCCAAGTGCGTCCGCTACACGGTCGACGGCGAGATGCTCGCCCGGCAGGGCGCGATGATCGCCCACCGCGGCGACCTCCGGTTCGAGCGCAAGGGCCAGGGCGTCGGCGGCATGCTCAAGCGCGCGGTGACCGGCGAGGGGCTGCCGCTGATGACGGTCCGCGGACAGGGCGAGGCCTGGTTCGCGCACGAGGCGCAGAACTGTTTCATCGTCGAGGTCGACCCCGGCGACGAGTTCACCGTCAACGGCCGCAACGTCCTGTGCTTCGACTCCTCGCTGTCGTACCGCATCGCCACCGTGAAGGGCGCCGGGATCACCGGGGGCGGCCTGTTCAACAGCGTCTTCACCGGGCACGGCCGGCTGGGGCTGGTGTGCGAGGGAAGCCCGCTGGTGATCCCGGTGTCGCCGCAGTACCCGGTGTACGTGGACACGGACGCGGTCGTCGGCTGGACCGCCGGCCTGACCACATCGCTGCACCGTTCGCAGTCGCTGGGCTCGATGCTGCGCGGCGGGTCCGGCGAGGCCGTGCAGCTGATGCTGCAGGGTGAGGGGTACGTCGTCGTCCGGCCCAGCGAGGCGACCTCGCAGAAGGCACAGCAGCACTGAGCGTCGTTGACCCCGGCCGCCGCGCGGGCCAGGGTGGGGCACGGCGCGGATCGCACCCCCGGGCCGGAAAGGTGGCAGTCGTGATCGGGATCGCCGACATCGAGACAGCGGCCGGGCGGATCGCCGGGCACGTGGTGCGGACCCCGACCGTGCCCAGCCCGGGGCTGTCGGCGCTGCTGGGCGTCCCGGTCACGGCGAAGCTGGAGCTGCTGCAGCGCACCGGCTCGTTCAAGGTGCGGGGCGCGGCGGCGAAGCTGCTGTCGCTGAGCGAGGCCGAGCGGGCCGCCGGGGTCGTGGCGGTGAGCGGCGGCAACCACGGGATCGCCCTCGCGGTGACGGCTGCGGCCCTCGGCGTGAAGGCCACGGTGGTGATGCCGCGTTCGGCGCCCGTGCGGGCCGTGGAGATCGCGGAGTCCGCGGGCGCCTCGGTGCGGGTGACCGACGACATGGACGGCGCGTTCGCGCTCATGACGCGGATCCGGCAGGAGGGGCCGACCCTGGTCCACCCGTTCGACGACCCGGTCGTGATCGCCGGTCAGGGCACGGTGGGCCTGGAGTTCGCCGAGGACGCCGACGACCTCACGGACGTCCTGGTGAGCGTCGGGGGCGGCGGACTGATCTCCGGGGTCGCGGCGGCGCTGCGCGCGCGGCGGCCCGGGGTGCGGGTCTGGGGTGTGGAGACCGAGGGCGCACAGGCGATGTCCGAGGCGCTGGCGGCGGACGGACCGGTGCCGGTGCGGCTGACGTCCATCGTCTCCACGCTCAGCGCCCCGGCCGTGTCCCGGCTGACGTACGAGCATGTGTCGGAGCTGGTCACCGAGGTGCTGGTGGTGCCGGACCGGGAGGCGGTGCGGGGCTCGCTGGAGCTCGCGGACCACGCCAAGGTGTGGGCCGAGCCGGCCGCCGGCTGTCTGCTGCCGGCCGCGCGGCGGGTGCTGGAGCGGGTCGGCGAGGGGGCCCGGCTCGGTCTCGTGGTGTGCGGCGGCAACGCCACCACCGGCGACATGATCGCCTGGACGGAGCACTTCGAGCTCGGCTGAGCCTCTCGTCGGACGGATCCCGCCCGCTCCCCGTACCACCGCGGGAACGGGACCCGGCGGTTCGACGTACGGCGCCCGCCAGCCGGCGGCCACGAGGTGTCCGTGGCGCAGGATCATCAGGCTGTGCGGCTCGATGTCCGGGGCGGCTTCGAGGGCGTCGAGCAAGGCGTGGACGCCGGACGCGTCGGCGCCTCGGGCGGCGGGGTCTGCGGTGGGGAGCGGGTGGGCTGTCATGGCGGGCGTCCTGCCCGGTGCACCGGCGGGTGATCCGCCGTTTCCCCCGCCCCGGGCCGGGGGACCCGGCCGGCATGGTGCGAATCGGATACACGATGATGACCGAGCAGGCCGGCCCCCGTGAGCTGGTCGACCACGTGGTGCGGGCCGAGGCGGCCGGCTTCGACTTCTCGGTGACCTCGGACCACTACTTCCCCTGGCTGGCGTCGCAGGGGCACGCGCCGTACGCCTGGAGCGTGCTGGGCGCCGCCGCGCAGGCCACCTCCCGCATCCCGCTGATGACGTACGTGACGTGTCCGACGTTCCGCTACCACCCGGCGGTGGTGGCACAGAAGGCCGCGACGATGCAGCTGCTGTCCGAGGGCCGGTTCCGGCTGGGCCTCGGCTCCGGCGAGAACCTCAACGAGCACGTGGTGGGCGACGGCTGGCCGTCCGTGGACGTGCGGCACGAGATGCTCGAGGAGGCTCTGGAGATCATCCGTGCCCTGTTCGAGGGCGGGCACGTCAACCACCGGGGCACCCACTTCGACGTCGAGTCGGCCAAGCTGTGGGACCTGCCGGACCAGCCGCCGCCGATCGGCGTCGCGGTCTCCGGGAAGCGGTCCTGCGCCCTCGCGGGCCGGCTCGCCGACCTGGTGATCGCCACCGAACCGAAGGCGGACCTGCTGGACCACTTCGACCGGCACGGCGGACAGGGCAAGCCCCGGGTGGGGCAGCTGCCGGTGTGCTACGACCCCGACCGGGACGCGGCCGTCGAACGCGCCCACGACCAGTTCCGCTGGTTCGGCAACGGCTGGAAGGTCAACTCGGAGCTGCCGCACCCGGACTCCTTCGCGTCGGCGACGCAGTTCGTCCGGCCCGGGGACGTCGCCGGGTCGATTCCGTGCGGGAGCGACCCGGCGGACTTCGTCGAGGCCGTCCGCCCCTACGCCGAGGCGGGTTTCACCGAGATCGCCCTGGTGCAGATCGGCGGGGAGTCGCAGCCGGCGTACCTGGACTGGTCGGAGAAGACGCTGCTGCCGGCGCTGCGGGACGCCTTCGGCTGACGCCCCGGCGGCCCCCGCGGCCGGTGTATTCACCCGGAGGGCCGAGCATCATGCGCGGATGCGGGGTACTAGAGGGCTTTGCATCGGTACTTCCCGGAGGCCCCTCGTGAATTCGTTCGTGCACAAGACCCTGGTGGTGGAGCTCCAGGCGGGCGTCGCGGAGCGCTTTCCCGTACTCGCCCACCTGAGCTACGACCCGTCCGACCCGTTCGCCGTCACCGTCGTCTTCAGCCACGACGGCCGGGTCCTCGCCCGCTGGCAGCTGGACCGGGAGATGGTCGCCGAGGGACTCACCCGCCCGGTGGGCATCGGGGACGTACGGCTGCGGCCGGAGTCCCGGGGTGTGGGGCGGGAGCTGCGGATGGAGTTCCTCGGCGAGGCCCACGCCGACGGCGGCCGGCACCACGCGGTGGTGTTCGTGTGGGCCGAGACCGTCGGCGAGTTCCTGCGCGAGACCCGGCTGGTGGTCCCGCCGGGGTCCGAGGAGGTCCGCGTGGACGACTTCCTCGCGGACGTCCTCACCGGGAACTGATCAGCGCGTGGTGTGGCGGTGCCGGGCCCACATCGGCAGGCCGAACCAGCACAGCAGGTACCAGCCCGCCACTCCGGCCACCAGGTACGGGACGAAGTCGTCGTGGGTGGCCACGCGCAGGATGGGCAGCAGGGAGCAGCTGGTGGTGGCCGGCAGCAGCAGGAGACCGAGCAGGGTGAGCCGGGAGGCCCACCGCACGGCGTGCGTCTTGATGCGCCGCCCGGAGACGAGCCGGTGCGGGGAGACCGGGCCGACGAGGGCGCCGGTGGCGCAGGCGCCCAGCACCACCGTGGTGAGGTAGATCGTCTGGTCGGTGTCGGGCAGCTCGGCGTGGACCGGGGTGAACACGACGGTCAGCGGGAAGCCGAACAGGATCTGGACCCCATCTGGGCGACACGGACCTCCTGGATGAACTCCGTCCGCGTCCGGTCCGTTCCCTCCTCCTCCGTCTCGTTCCGCCCCCGGCGCCTGCCCTCGCCCCGCTCCGTGTCCGACACGGTGCCTCCTTCCCCGGGCCTCCCTCTCCGGATACCCCGAAGGCCGCCGCCCTCCCCGGACCGACCACGGGTTTGGGGGTACGGGGCACGGTTACCCGGACGGCTGATGACACCGAGGCCAGGAGGTCGTGGGACGCATGTCGGACACCCAGCTCACCGTGACGCTCAGCGGCGGGGACGTCGACGACGCCCGGGCGGTCGTCCGGGCCCTGGAGGGCACGTTCGGGGCGGCGGACCAGCGCCCCTCCGAGGAGCACGCGACGGTCCACATGGCGACGTTCACCGGGGAGGGACGGGGCGCGGCGGCCGAGGCCACGGAAGCGGGGCCGCTGTCGGCACCGGTGACCGTCACCGTGCAGGGCACCCCGGAGGCGGTGCGCCGGGCGGGCGACGCCCTCACGCGGTGCTTCACGGCGCGCGACGAGGGCACCGTCGCCGGCGACCAGGAGCAGGAACGGCAGCTGCTCCTGGAACCGTGACGTCCGCCGCCGCTACCAGCGGGCTTCCACCTGGTCCTTGATCCTCCGGTCGTAGAGGTCCCGGATCGCCGCGAGGGTCTCCCCCGACAGCTCCGGGAGCCGGGCGGCGGCCGCGTTGGCACGCGCCTGCTCGGGCGAGCGGGCGCCGGGGATGACGGTGGTGACGCCGGGCTGCCCGATGATCCAGCGCAGGGCCAGCTGGGCGGGGGTGTATCCCTCGGGGGCGAGCGCGGCGAACTCGGCGGCGGCCTCGACACCGGTCGCGTAGTCGACACCGGAGAAGGTCTCCCCCTGGTCGAAGGCCTCGCCGTGCCGGTTGAAGGCGCGGTGGTCGTTCTCGGCGAAGACGGTGTCCCTGGTGTACTTGCCGGACAGCAGTCCGGAGGCGAGCGGGACCCGGGCGATGATGCCGACGCCCGCCTCGCGGGCCGCCGGGAGCACCTCGCGCAGCGGCTTCATGCGGAACGGGTTGAGGATGATCTGCACGCTCGCCACGTTCGGCCGGGCGATCGCGGTGAGCGCCTCCGCGCAGGTCTCCACGCTGACGCCGTAGGCGGCGACACGCTCCTCCGCCACCAGCGTGTCGAGGGCGTCGAACACCTCGTCGGTGGAGTAGACCGGGGTCGGCGGGCAGTGCAGCTGCACCAGGTCGATGCGGTCGACGCCCAGGTTGCGCCGCGAACGGTCGTTCCAGGCACGGAAGTTGTCCAGGACGTAGTTCTCGGGGATCTGGTCCGCCCGGCGCCCCATCTTGGTGGCGACCAGTACGTGCAGATCGGGCCGCCCGCTGAGGAACGACGCGATGGTCTGCTCGCTGCGTCCGTCGCCGTACACGTCGGCGGTGTCGAAGAAGGTGACGCCCGACTCCGCGGCGGCCTCCAGCACCGCGAGGGCTTCCCTGTCGTCGACGTCGCCCCAGTCCGCCCCGAGTTGCCATGTGCCGAGACCGACCACGGAGGCGTGCTGTCCCGACCTGTCGAATGTGCGCTCGTCCATGGAGGCCAGTGTGTCATCCGTGCCGCCCGGCCGACGGGCGGCTCCGTCGTCGTGCGCCCGCTCAGACGCTCCGGGCAGCCGTCCGGCACTCGGGGTGCCCCCAGCCCTTGTCGTTCTTGGCGATCGGCTCGCCGGCCGCGTAGGACCGTCCGCACGGGCAGCGGCCGGAGAACTTGGCCTTGATCGTGCGGGACGACGAGCCGCCGCGCTGCCGGGGCGCCTTCGCCCCGGCGGACCCGCGCTTCCCGGCCGCGCCGCCCGCCGGGCGGTCCGGGGCGGGCGGCGGCTCGGGCGAGCCCAGCTCGCTGCCGGCGTCCTCCTGGGCGGTGGCCGCCTGGCTGGCCGCGCGGTCGGCGAAGTCGTTGAGCCGGTCGCCGTCGACCTGGTGGGCGGGGACGTGGCGGAACTCGACCGAGCGGTCCTGGAGGAGCGCGTCGATGCGGACGACGAGTTCCTGGTTGGCGACCGGTTTGCCGGCCGCGGTGCGCCAGCCGTTGCGCTTCCAGCCGGGAAGCCAGGTGGTGACGGCCTTCATGGCGTACTGCGAGTCCATCCGGACCTCGAGCGGCACGGCGGGGTCGGTCGCCGCCAGCAGCCGCTCCAGAGCGGTGAGTTCGGCGATGTTGTTGGTGGCCCTGCCGAGCGCGCCCGCCTCCCAGCAAACCGGCCTCTCGGCACCGTCGGCGACCACCCAGGCCCAGCCGGCGGGTCCCGGGTTCCCCTTCGAAGCCCCGTCGCACGCGGCCACAACTCGTTCACGCATGTACCCGATCATGCCATGTCCGGACGGACGGGCCGGGCCCGCACACCGCACGTCGACGGCCGTCGGAGGCTCACCCGTGGCGCCGGATCCGGTGGCGGGGCCCGTGGCGGCCCCGCCGCCGGCCGGGGTCTCACTCGCCCGCGTACGCCTCCTCCAGGGCGGCGATGTCGAGCTTGCCCATCGTCATCATGGCCTTCAGAGCGCGGTCCGCCTTCTGCCGGTCCGGGTCGCCGATCATCTCGGACAGCCGCACCGCGTTGACCTGCCAGGAGACACCGAACCGGTCCTTGAGCCAGCCGCAGGGACCGTGTTCGCCGCCGCCCTCGACGAGCTTCTCCCAGTAGTGGTCGATCTCCGCCTGGTCCGCACAGTCGAGCTGGAAGGAGACCGCCTCGTTGAACGTGAACTCGGGTCCGCCGTTCAGCGCGACGAACTTCTGGCCGTTGGCCGTGAACTCGACGGTGAGCACGGAGCCCTCGGCGCCGGGCGCGGCCGGGGTGTTGCGGACGACATCGCCGAGGCTCGAGTCCTTGAAGACCGAGACGTAGAAGTTCGCGGCCTCCTCGGCCTGGCCGTCGTACCAGAGACATGTGGTGAATCCGCCGGTGCTCATGGATACCTCCGGGGTGTGGGACACGGTCATGAGGGTCGACCCGGTCCGGCCCCGGAACTCATCGGCGCGGCCCGGGACGGTCCGGACGGGGGCACGCCCGGGCGCTCCGCCCGCGGCGGATCTGCCACGGGCAGAGACTCCCCGCCGGCCCGGCGGGCCGGTCGAGAGTGGGGGCACGCGGTCGTCCCGGCCGCGTTCCAGCGACCTTCAGGAGCCCCGATGTCTCCGTTCACCGCCGGCCCGTGGCCGGCCCCGCTGCCCCGGGCCGAGGAGGGCGACACCCCGCCGCCCCGGTTCGACGACCACCTCGCCGCCCAGTTGCTCGCGCAGCGCATCGTGCTGCTCGGCACGCAGGTCGACGAGGTGTCCGCCAACCGCGTGTGCGCGCAGTTGCTGGTCCTGTCCGCCGAGGACCCGCGCACCGACATCAGTCTGTACATCAACAGCCCCGGCGGCTCGGTGCACGCGGGCCTGGCCGTCTACGACACGATGCGGCTGATCCCCAACGACGTCTCCACTCCACCCTGGCGATGGGCTTCGCGGCGAGCATGGGCCAGTTCCTGCTCTGTGTCGGCACGCCCGGCAAGCGCTACGCCCTGCCGAACGCGCGCGTCATGATGCACCAGCCGTCGGGCGGCACCGGGGGCACCACCGCCGACATCGAGATCCAGGCGGAGAACCTGGAGTTCACCAAGCGGACCATCGAGCGGATCACCGCCGAGCACACCGGCCAGAGCCCGGAGACCATCTCCCGGGACGGCGACCGGGACCGCTGGTTCACGGCCGAACAGGCCAGGGCGTACGGGATGGTCGACCGGGTGGTGGAGTCGCTCGACGACGTCCGCCCGGTCACCGCCCGGCCCAGGATGGGGCTGCGATGACGGGGACGTACACGATCCCGAACGTCGTCGAGCGCACCCCACAGGGCGAGCGGTCCTACGACGTGTTCAGCCGGCTGCTGGCCGAGCGGATCGTCTTCCTGGGGACGGAGATCGACGACGGGGTCGCCAACATGGTGATCGCACAGCTCCTCCATCTGGAGTCGGCGGCCCCGGAGAGCGAGATCGCGGTCTACGTCAACTCCCCGGGGGCTCGTTCACCTCGCTGACGGCGATCTACGACACGATGACGTTCGTCCGGGCGCCGGTCTCGACGCTCTGCGTCGGGCAGGCGGCGTCCACGGCAGCCGTGCTGCTGGCCGGCGGGGACCCGGGGCGGCGGTACGTGCTGGAGCACGCCCGGGTGCTGCTCGGGCAGCCTGCCACCGGCGGAACGCGGGGCACGGCGTCCGACCTGTCGCTGCGGGCCAAGGAGATGGTGCGGATCCGCTCACAGGTGGAGGAGGTGCTGGCCCGGCACACGCACCACGACGTGGCGACCCTGCGGGCGGCCATGGACCGCGACAAGGTGTTCACCGCCGAGGAGGCCGCGACGTACGGGCCGGCCGACGAGGTGCTGACCCGGCGCCCGGTGGTGGGGGCGTGAGGCGCCGGGCGCCGGTCACGCGACCAGGCAGAGTCCGTCGCGCGCGGAGCCGGAGACGCCCCGGGGCGTGACGGCGGCCCGCCGGCCGGTGACGCGGACCAGCTCTCCGTGGGTCCGTGCCAGCAGGTCGCCGAGGCCGAGACCGAGCGCCCGGGCGGCGGCCGCGAGGACCTCCGAGGAGGCCTCCTTGCGGCCCCGCTCCACCTCCGAGAGGTAGGGCATGGAGATCCGGGCCGCGTCGGCGACGTCCTTCAGCGTCCGTTCCTGGGCGAGCCGCTCGCTGCGCAGCACCTCCCCGACGAGGTCGCGCAGCAGCGGCTCCCTGGGCGCAGGGGCCGGCTCCGGCCGCGGCGGGCCGGGGCGCAGGGGGATGACGCGGGCACGGTCCGGCGCCTGGCCGGTCACCTCTTGACTGGTCACCTCCTCAGCCTAGGAATTCCGGCCCTCGGGGGAAGGGGCCGGGATTCCGCCCTGAGTGAAGCCGCTCCCGGGCGCGGCCCGGGCTGCCGCGCGGGCCGCGCCCCCGTACCATCGGGCGTACGAGTGACGACGGGCGCCCACCGTGGTTTCGAACCTCTCGGAACACGGCGGGCATGGGTTCGTGCGACCCGGGTACCCGCAGGGCTCAGGCACGTGTCAGCCGTGACGTTCGTGGGGAGAGGCAATGAGGACCGCCGTGATCCGGTCGCAGGCGCAGGGAGTGGAGCAGCACACCGGGGCCTGGACGGGCGACGGAGGTCTGCGGGAAGTGGCGGATCCGCGCGCCGTCGCCCCGCGCGACGCCAGGGAGCTCTCCCGCCAGTTCTTCCGCCGCCTGGCGGAGCTGGAGGAAGGCACGCACGAGTACCAGTACGCGCGCAACACCCTCATCGAGATGAACATGTCCCTCGTCCGGTTCGCGGCCGGGCGGTTCCGCGGCCGCGGCGACGACATGGACGACATCGTGCAGACCGGCATGATCGGCCTGATCAAGGCCATCGACCGGTTCGAGCTGTCCCGGGAGGTCGAGTTCACCTCCTTCGCGCTGCCGTACATCGTCGGCGAGATCAAGCGTTTCTTCCGGGACACCACGTGGGCCGTGCACGTGCCGCGCCGGCTCCAGGAGCTTCGGGTCGAGCTGGCGAAGGCCCGCGAGGAGCTCGCCAGCCGACTGGACCGGGAGCCCACGGTCGCCGAGCTCGCCACGCTGATGAACATCACCGAGCAGCAGGTCGTCGAGGGGCAGATCGCCGCGAACGGGTACAACTCGTCATCGCTGGACGCCGCCCTCACCGGTGACGGCCCGGAGAGCGGCGAGGCCGTCCTGGCCGACTTCATCGGCGTCGAGGAGGAGGGGCTGCGCCTCGTCGAGGACTTCCACTCGCTCGCTCCGCTCATGGCCGAGCTCAGCGAGCGCGACCGGGAGATCATCCACATGCGGTTCGTGGAGGAGGCCACCCAGGCGGAGATCGGCGAGCGCCTCGGCTGCTCGCAGATGCACGTGTCCCGCCTGATCAAGCGGATCATCAGCCGGCTGCGCGAGGGGATGCTCGGCGAACTCGGCTGCGCCTGACCGGGCGGGAGAGGCCGTGGCCGGTCAGCCGGCGCCGAGGTCCAGCACCGCGCGCACGCGTTTGCCGACCGGCACGCGTTCCACCCTGACGTCCCGCGCCAGCGCGCGGACGATCTCCAGACCGTGCCGGCCGACGCGCTCGGGGTTGCGCGGGAAGACCCGGGGCAGGCTGGCGCTGCTGTCGTAGACCGCCACCGTGAGCGAGGTGTCCGTGCCCTCCAGCTCCAGGATGTACGGTCCGTCGCTGTGCCGGTCCGCGTTGGTGACCAGTTCGCTCACCACCAGCAGCACCGCGCCGTCGGCCCGCTCGTCGACCGTGGCGCACCACTCGGTCCTGAGCTGCTGGAGGAAGTGCGCGGCGAACCTCCGCGCCTCGGCGATGCATCCCGGCTCGCCGGTGAAGTGTGCCGACCGCCGCAGCGGTTCCACGGGCACGTCGAAACCAGTCGGTATCACTGCCCCGTCCAGGTGAGAGATCATGCTTGTTTCTTTCCGCGAAGCCGGGTCGGCCGGACGAACCTGCACCAGTCCTGGTACCCCGGCTCCCGCGGCGCAGTCCACCTGATCCGTGTGCGCTCCCGCGGGGCGGGGAACCCTGGTTTTGCCGGGGTTCGGCGGAAGGGACGCCACGAACGGACCGACGGCGGTGCGAAGCCCGACGGCGCTGCCCGTGGTGACGCCGGGCGGCGACGCCGTGGCGCCGCGTCGAGGACGTGGTCCCCGACGCGGCGGCCGAGCGGCAGCGGGCCCGGCATCAGGGGCCGGAGGATCTGTCCTGGCCCGTGGTGCACCGCCCGGGCCGTCACGCGGTGATGGTCCGCGACGAGAGGGCGCTGTGCGACCTGCCCCGCTCACTGGGCCGCCCTGGGCGCGGTCGGCCCGGACGTGCTGACCGCGCGCCCGGCCGGCCCCGCCCCACCACGACCTGGCGGGGAGCAGGGTGCTCACCGAGTGCGGCGAGGAGAGCAACACCGTGCTCGACGCGGCGTTCGATCCGGCCACCGCCCGCATCGAGGCGGTCCTGACGACTCTCGGCGAGCTGCCGGCCGACCGTCCGACGGGCCTCGGCGTCCACGCCCTGGTGACCCGGACGGGCCACGGGCCTCCCGGTCAGGGTGTCCCGGCGGGCGGGGCGGGCCGGGACTGCTTAGCGTGCAGAGGTGAGCTCACGCACCCCTTCCGGCCGCCCGGTCGCCCGCCACGGCTGGGCGCAGGCCCTCGCGACGGTACTCGGCGCGCTGATCGCCATGGGCACGGTGGCCGCGCTGGGACTGTGGGCGGCCGGCGCCACGGACCTCCCGGGCGGCTCCTTCCCCCGGGTGGTTGCGGCGACCGTGGTCACGGCCGTCGGCGGGACGGTGGAGCTCTCCGGGGACACCGGCGAGCTGGTCGGCGCGGAGGGCGGTCTGACGGTCGTTCCGCTGTCCGTCACCCTCGTCGGGGCGCTGGTCATCGGCCGGTGCTTCCTGCGCCCGCTGCGGCACCGGGCGGTCGCCGGGGCGCCCGAGCTGGCCGGGTGGGCGGCGCGGATCGCCGCGCTGTGGCTGCTCGCGGTCCTCGGCCTCGCGCTCGCCGCGCGGCACACCTACGAGCTCTCCCTCGGGGACGGCCCGCTCGGTGACCTGGGTGAGCTGTTCGGGATCAGACCGGTGGTGGGGTTCTCCACCGACGTGCCTCCGACCGTCCTCATCGGCCTGCTCTGGCTGGCGGGGGTACTGCTGGTGGCGCTGTTGGTGTCCCGCGGCGCCCCGTTGCCGACCGGGCTGCTGCGCTTCCAGACGTCGGTGCGTCCCGCGGCGCACGCGATGGTGCTGCTGTTGCTGACCGCCGTCGCCATCGGACTCGTCGTCGCGCTGGTCGTCGCCGCCACCCGGGGCCATCCGGCCGAGACGTTCGCCGTGATCCTGCTGGGGCTGCCCAACGTGGCCTGGCCGGCGCTGACCGTCGGGTTCGGCGCCACCTGGGACGGCAGGGTGGAGGGGCCCTTCGGGCTGCCCATGCCGCACGTGCTCGACGAGGTGCTGCGCACACCGGGCGTCTCCCCCCTGAACCTGGGCACCCTCACCGAACACGACGGCGGGAAATGGTGGTGGCTGCTGGTGGTGACAGCGGTTCTGCTGCCGGCCACCGCGTTCCTGATGGCGGCCCGCTCCCCCGCCCGGGTGCGGGCCTGGCAGCACGCCGTGCACATGGCGCTGGCGCTGGCGCTGACCGTGCTGATGATCTGCCTCATGGCCCGGATCTCCGCACGGTTCGGCCTGTCCGTGCTCGGCATCGGCGATCTGGGCGAGGGCTTCTCCGGCCGGGTACTGCTGAGACCACGCCTGTGGAGCACCCTGGGCCTGGCCCTGCTGTGGGGCCTGGTCACGGGTTTCGCGGGGGCGCTGCTGGCGCGAGGGGTACGCCGGAGGGGAAGGGCCGACCACTGACCGGGTCCGCACCCGCGGCCTGAACGCCGGGCGCGGCAGCCCGGGTCGCTCCCACCCGCGTCGGGTCCGGGCACACGCAGGTCTCTCGGTGTCACCGGATGGCCGGTCACAGCCGTGTTCCCGCCGCCCTCACCATCGCCTGGGGCGCCGAGCCGCGCCCATCGGCGGGCAAGACGGTCCGGGCCGGACTGTCCCCGGGCCGGCCGCCGGGCGGCAGGCGCCCTCCCGGACCGCCCGGTACGTGAGTACGTGAATCCGTCCGGCACTCCGCGCAGCCGTCCCGTGCCGCCTGTTCGCCGCGTGCGCTCGGACGAGGACGGGCGCCGACCGCCCGTCCGTACGCGGAGGCCCGGCGGTGCCGGTCACCAGGTGCCCGGCTCCGCGTACCAGGAGCGCCGCGGGTTGCCGAAGGTACCGTCCTCCCCCGTGGAGAAGGTGAAGGTCCGGGTGGCGCCTGTCGCGTAGTTGTACATGATCAGGATGTCCTCCCGTCCGTCGCCGTCCGCGTCGCCGGACACCGGTATGCCGGAGCTGCTGGCGTACCAGTTGCCCGCGCCGGACCGGTATTCCTCGACCGGTGCCTGGAAGCCGCCGTCCGTCTTCGCGAGGGAGGTGTGCAGCGAGGTGACGCCCTCGTCGTGCCGGTACATCACCGCGGCGTCGGCGCGCCTGTCGCCGTTGTAGTCGCCGCTGGTCAGCTCGACCCGGTCGCGTTCCCAGGCGCCGGGGCCGGCGTTCCACGACTTCGCGTATCCGTTCAGGGTGCCGTCGGCCTTGGCGGTGAAGGTGAACAAGCGCGGCGTCACCGTTGGAGTAGCCGTAGAACGCGATGAGATCGTCCCGGCCGTCGCCGTTGGCGTCGCCCATCGTGTAGTGGGCGTTCCCGGCCCACCACTTGCCGTCGCCGGTGTTGAGGCCGCGGACGAAGTCCTCGAAGCCGCCGTCGGGGCGGGCGAGGAACTTGTGCAGGCCCATCCGGCCGTCGTCGTAGTCGTAGACGGCGGTCAGGCCGTCCCGGCCGTCGCCGTTGACGTCACCGGCCTGGACCGTGGCCGTGCGTGCCATGTACCACTTCCCGGGAGCCAGTTCGGCGCTCTTGAGGGCCTTCATGCCGCCGTCCTCCTGGGTGAGGAACGACCACATGGCGACCGAGCCGTCCGCGTGCCCGTAGAAGGCGGCGACGTCGGTGAGCCCGTCGCCGTTGGAGTCGCCGGCGGTCCACTTGGCCAGGGCCGTGTCGAAGCCGCCCCGGGCGCTCGTCCAGATCTCCTTCGGCGGACGCCGCCGTCGGCCTCTGCGGTCAGGACGTGGATGCCGGTCGACGCGGCCCCGTAGTCGTGGACCGTGATCATGTCGGTGCGGCCGTCGCCGTTGACGTCACCGGCGAGGTCGGTCCGCAGGTGGGCGGTGCGGTCGTCCGGTTTGTGCTCGGTGGTGGTGCCGCTCGCACGGTTCCAGCGGATGCAGCCGTTCTCGAAGTCGGCCCGGACGCCGCCGGTGACCTGGTACTCGCCGGAGACGGGGAAGCCCAGCGAGCCGTTCTCCGACTTCAGCGACTGCCACGTGCTCAGGATCGCGTTGCGGACGGGCCACGCGCCGGTGGCCTTGCTCCAGCAGATGGCAGAGCTGTGCGTCTCCTCGTCGCGGAACCGGAACCGCTGGAAGGCGCCCGCCTTGGGCGTGGTGGCCTTCTCGTCGGCGACCGGATGGCCGATCTCCTTCGGGCCGCCCAGTTCGAGGTAGCGGGTGTGGATGGCGCCCTGCACCGCGTACGCGCCGATGTCGTACACGTAGTAGATGCCGCTGGCCTTGCCGCCCTTGCTGAAGGTGCTGAACCGGCCGACGCCGTCACTGGTGGGACGCTCGTCGGCGGTCGGGCAGCCGAGGACGCCCGCTTCCCTGCCCAGCGCGTTCCACTTCGTCCAGATCGAGCCGTGGACCTCCCAGGCTCCCGTGTGGGGCCAAGCAGCTGCCCGACCGGGTCGACGACGACGAGGGCGGCAACCCACCGTTCCTGCGCCGGCGTGTGGAGAGACCGTCCAGACGGAGACCGGCGCGCGTATCGCGGTCGGGGACGCCGAGCCGGAGTGCTCCACCGAGACCGACCCGAAGAAGCTGCCGTCGGCGCCGCACACCAACACGATGCGCTGCTCCCCGGTGGTTCTGGAGGTCCCCGACCCGACCGACGAGACCGGTCTGAAGAAGGTCTACTCCACGGACCGGTTCCACAAGCACCGCATCGACGAGGTCCGCGAGGAGGACAGGAACGGCACGTCGCCGACGAAGGTGACGACGTGCCGGTACATCGGCGCCCCGGCATGGGCGTACGACGACAGCGAACTGCTCAGCGAGAAGGCGCGCACCTGGAACCAGTGGCGCGGCTACGCCAAGGTCCGCACCCTCGTCGGCGCCGCCCCCGACAAGCGCACACAGGCCGACACCCTGTACTTCCGCGGCATGGACGGCGACAAGCTGCCCAACGGCGGAAAACGCGACGTGAAGATCGAGGACAGCGAGGGCGGCACGGTCGAGGACCATCCGCTCTTCGTCGGTCAGACCCGCGAGACGCTGTACTACGACGGCGAGGGCGGCGCTCTCCAGTCGGCCACCCCCCACCTCCCTGGGTACGTGGTCCGACCGCCACACGTAACCGCGCCGACGGTGCCGAGCCGCTCAGAGCGTGGTTCGGCGGCACCGCCGAGGTCGCCTCGCGCACGGTCCTGTCCGGCGACCGCGGAATGCGTCGCACGGCGGTGGAACACTCCTACGACGACCGGGGGCGGCTGGCGCACATCACCGACCGCGGCGACCTGGCCAAGCCCGGTGACGACACGTGCACCCGCTACGAGTACGTGACGGACGAGAGCAAGTGGGTCTTCACCCCGCAGAGGCGGGTCGAGACCCTCACCAAGGCGTGTGACGCCAAGGACATCACCCGCCCGGCCGACGTGGCCGGCGACAAGGTGCTGCACTACGACTCCGTCTACAACCTCCAGCGGACCGAGTCGCTCAGCGACTGCAAGGACGGCAAGCCCCTCTACCGCCTGGACGCCTCCGCCACCTTCGACGCCTACGGCCGCCCGACGTCCGCCACGGACGTCCATGGCAACACGACGAAGACGGCGTACGTCCCCGCGTCCGGCTCCCTGCCCGTCAAGACCGTCGTCACCAACCCGCTCGGCCACGCCCAGACCAACGAGCTGGACCCGGCCCGGGGACTGGTCCAGGCCGAGGAGGATGCCAACAAGCGGCGCAGCGTCATGGAGTACGACGCGCTCGGCCGCCTGGTGACAGAGGGGAAGCTGCGGCCGACGGTGGACACGGTCTTCCCGCTGGAGGAGACAGCGGCCGCACACCGGGCGCTGGAGGCGGGCGGGGTGCGTGGCAAGTACGTGGTCAGAGTCGACTAGGGTTTGTTGGGAAGGTGCTGGTCACAGCCACTCGTTGAGGACTGCGACCAGCACGGTCGCCTCGTAGCGGACGGCGAGCTTGTCGTATCTCGTGGCCACGGCCCAGTGGCGCTTGAGGCGGTTGATCCCGCACTCGACGGCATGCCGCTCGCGGTAGTCGGTTTTGTCGAACTTCGGCGGCCGACCGCCTCGGGCACCGAGCTTCTGGCAGTTGCGGACGCGGTCGGCGGGGACCGGGATGGTCGCCTTGATCCCGCGTCTGCGCAGGTAGGCCCGGTTACGGCGGGAGTCGTGCGCTTTGTCGGCCCGCACCCGGTCCGGCCGCCTGCGGGGCCTGCCCGGACCAAGGCGAGGTACCCGGACGGCTTCCAGGACCGGCTCGAATTGCGGCGAGTCACCCCGCTGGCCAGCTGTGGTCACGACGCTCAGCGGCTTCCGCCCCTGCTCGACCAGGATGTGCTCCATGTTCGACACGCCGGAAAAGCCGGGAGTCCCCCGGCACGCCTGACCTTCGGGAAAACTCCGTGCCGCCGTCGGCCAGACCGGCCACGGCGGTCCGGTAGCGGGCCGGGGCCTCCTCGGTCCGCATCAGCAGCGGCCGCGGAGCGGCGGCGCGGGCCGTGGGAGCGCCGACGGCGGGTGAGCCCAGGGGTACGAAGACCGGACGGCGGCCGTCGGTCCACGCCGACCAGCCGTTGGAGCACGGCACGTACTCCCGGTCACCGCACCGCTCCAGCATCTGCACCGGCGGCAGCGGGGCGGTGGTCTCCCAGACGGACCGGCCGTGCTCGGGGACGACACGTGCGGGGGGCGCGGGATCCGGGACCGTCGCTGGTGGCGCCTACCCCCTCATCGGGGCCGGTTCGTGACGTCGCAGCAGACGGGACACCAGCAGGCCGAGGAGCAGCGACAGGGCGAGCAGCATGCCGACGGCGAGCAGCCACACGCCCGCCGTGTGCGCGAAGAGCGGATCACTGCTCAGGTCGCCGGGCGAGAGCGAGGGGAGCCCAATGGTGCCGGCCATCGCGGCGAATCCCCAGCGGGCGGGTATCAGCCAGGCCAGCTGCTCCAGCACGAGCACGCCCTCGAGCGGCAGCAGGGCGCCGCAGAAGACGACCTGGACGATGGCGAGCAGCACCAGCAGCGGCATCGTCACCTCCTCCTTGCGGACCACCGCGGAGACCAGCAGGCCGAGCATCATCGCGGTGAAGGCGAGCAGCGCGACGGCGACGGTGATCTCGACAAGGGGCGGCATCAGCACACCTTCGCCGCCGGGTGCGTTCAGGTCCACGCCGAGCAGTGCGACGAGGGTCAGCACCACGGCCTGGAGCACGGTGACCGTGCCGAGCACGACCACCTTGGACATCAGGTACGCCGATCTGGACAGGCCCACGGCCCGCTCTCGCTGGTAGATCACCCGCTCTTTGACGAGTTCGCGCACCGCGTTGGCCGCGCCGGTGAGGACCGCGCCGACGCACAGGATGAGCAGGGCGTTCATGGCGGACCTGCGCGTCAGCCCACTGCCCGCGAGGGCCCGCGCCATGGCACCCATCACGAACGGCAGCGCGATCATGACGGCGAGGAAGGTGCGGTCCGCGGCGAGCGCGGCGGTGTAGCGGCGGACCAGGGTGCGGAGCTGGGCGCCCCAGCCGCGTGGCCGGGGCGGGGGCCCCACGAAGATCGGCTCCTCGCGGGGCCGCTCGGGCTGGGCTGCGGCCTCGACGACGTACCGCCGGTGGAAGGGGGAGTCGCGGTACTGCCCCGCCCAGTCCCGGTCCTGCTGCTGGTCGAACGCCTCGAAGGCCTCCGGCCAGTGCTCGAAGCCGAAGAAGGCGAGGGCGTCACCGGGGGGACCGTAGTAGGCGACCCTGCCGCCGGGGGCGAGGACGAGGAGGCGGTCGCAGACGTCCAGGCTGAGCACGCTGTGGGTGACGACGACGACGGTCCGGCCGTCGTCGGCGAGGCCGCGCAGCATGCGCATCACCGAGCGGTCCATGCCGGGGTCGAGGCCGGAGGTCGGCTCGTCGAGGAAGAGCAGCGACGGCTTGGTCAGCAGTTCCAGCGCGACGCTGACCCGTTTGCGCTGTCCGCCGGACAGGCTGTGCACGTGCTGGTGGGCCCGCTGCGCGAGGCCGAGCTCGCGGATCACCTCGTTGACCCGGGCCCGTCGTTCGGCCTGGGCGGTGTCCTGCGGGAAGCGCAGCTCGGCGGCGTAGGACAGGGCGGCGTGGACGGTCAGCTGGGTGTGCAGGATGTCGTCCTGCGGGACGAGGCCGATGCGCTGGCGCAGCTCGGCGTAGTCGTGGTAGAGGTCGCGGCCGTCGTAGAGGACGGTGCCGTGGCCGGCGGGGCGCTGGCCGGTGAGCGCGTTCATCAGGGTGGACTTGCCGGCACCGCTCGGGCCGACGACCGCGAGCAGGCATTTCTCCCCCACCGGGAAGGAGACGTGGTCGAGGAGGCGCTTGGTGCCCCGGTCGACGGCGACGGTGAGGTCCTGGACGTCGAGGGAGACCTCGCCGGTGTCGACGTACTCCTGGAGTTCGTCGCCGATCAGGCAGAAGTCGGAGTGGCCGACGCCGACGATGTCGCCGGGGCGGATGTCGGCCCGGTCGACCGGCACGCCGTTGAGGTAGGTGCCGGTGTGGCTGCCGAGGTCGACGATCTCGTACGAGCCGTCGGCGTGGACGTGCAGTTCGGCGTGGCACCGGGAGACGATCAGGTCGTCGACGACCAGGTCGTTGCCGGGGTCCCGGCCGATGCGGACGGTGCGGGTGGGCAGCGGTCGTACGGAGGCCGGCTGCCGGAAGGTGTGGGTGAGGGCGGGACGGGAGACCGCCTGCGGCCGGTCGCGTGCGGGGGCGGCGAGGACGGCGCGGGGGCCGTCGTCGGGATTGCCGAAGTGGAGGACGCTGCCGGGGCCGACCTCCCGGGCGCGGATGCGCCGGCCGTCGGCGTAGGTGCCGTTGGTGCTGTGCTCGTCCTCGACGGTCCAGCGGCCGTCCACGGAGTGGAGCACCGCATGATGCCAGGAGACCCGGGCGTCGTCGATGACGATGTCGCTCAACGGGTCGCGTCCGACGTGGTAGTCGCGGACCGGACTCATCACGGTGGAGCCCGTCTCGGTCTCCAGGACGAGCTCCGGGGCGACCAGTCGCTCCGCCATGTCTGAATTCTACCCACTGGCCCATTCGGGTGCCCGGCGTCACCGGCCGGGGTGCGCCTGTACGCCTCAGGCGACGGGAACACCGAACGCCCGGGCGGCGCGTTGCATGCGCAGGGCGTCCACCGACTCGGCCAGCAGTTCGTACTCGGTGGTGTCGTCGCCGGTGGTGAGGCGCGCCATCCGCCCGGCGGCGAGCGTCTCGGCCACCTCCTCCTGCCGGGCGACGTCGCCGCACCAGGTGCGCAGTACGGCGGGGACGTCGGGCACCCCGTCGGCGACGGGGACGAGCGCCCCCGGCGGTAAGTGCTCGGCTTCGGGCTGCGGGTCGAGGCGCTCGGCGATCCAGAGGGCACGGTCGCGCAGCCACCACAGGGCGAGGGCGAGGGTGGGCGCCCGGTAGGTGCCGAGCGGTACGCCGATGCGCCGGCCGTTGCAGACCCCGTACGCGGTGACATGGCACAGGAATTCGTCGTGCACGTTCCCTCCCCCGCTGCGTCGCCCGCCCGCCGGGCCGGGCCGGCTGCCGCCTCGTGGCTCGCATGCTGTGCGTGAGGGCGCCGTCGCGCGGTGTGAAGCGCTCTCGCTAGACGAGTATGTTCACCGCTGAAACACTGTCACCATGTGTTTCCGGCCAGTTTCCTGGCGTATTCCCAGCCGCCGTCGGCCGAAACGGTGCGGGTGCGGCCGACGGGCCGCACATGACCTCGGGGGTAATCGACCGCGGACCGGGGGCGCGGGCAAGGTGGGGGCACCGGGTCGCCACGACCGGGATCCACCGTCCGACCAGTAGACACGACCTCCCTGGGGGATTCGCCATGACCGCAGCCGCCCGCCGTTACGACGCCGTCGTCGCCCGCTACTTCGAGGCCTGGAACGCCGACGGCGTCGAGGCGCGCGCCAAGGCGGTGGCCGACGTGTGGACCGCGGACGGCCGTTACACCGACCCGCTGTCCGACGCCCTCGGCCACGAGGCGATCACCGCGGTGATCGCGGCGGCGCACGAGCAGTTCCCCGGCTTCGCCTTCCGGCTCGTGGGGAGCGTCGACGGCCACCACGACACCGCGCGCTTCTCCTGGGAGCTGGTGAACCGGGCGGACGGCTCGGCCCCCGTCGCCGGCTCGGACGTGATCACGCTCGACGCCGAGGACCGCGTCCGCGCCGTGTACGGCTTCCTGGACCGGGTGCCCGAGGGAGCGTGACCCTGCCTCTCGTGGGGACGCCGAAGGCCGAGCCGGCCTACGCGTCGTCCGGCGTGGCCGGGCGGGCGTCTCGTCGGCGCTCGCCCGGACCGCGGCCGTACCGGTGGGCTACTGCTTCACGATCGCGTCGATACGGGCCAGTTCGTCCTCGGTGAAATCGAGGTTCCGGGTGGCCGCGACGCTGTCCTCGAGCTGCTGCGGGCTGCTCGCGCCGACCAGGGCGGAGGTGAGCCGACCGCCGCGCAGCACCCAGGACAGCGCCATCTGCGCCAGGCTCTGGCCGCGCGAGCCGGCGATCTCGTCGAGCGCGCGCAGCCGGCCCACCAGTTCCCCGGTGACGGCGTCGGTGTTCAGGAAGGGGCTGTCGCTCGCGGCCCGGGAGTCCTCGGGGATGCCGTCGAGGTAGCGGGCGGTCAGCAGGCCCTGCTCCAGTGGGGAGTAGGCGATGGAGCCGACCTGGAGCTCGTCCAGGGCGTCCATCAGCCCCTCGTCCTCCGGGCGGCGGTCGAGCATCGAGTAGCGGGGCTGGTTGATCAGCAGCGGCGTGCCCAGCTCGCCGAGGATGCGGGCGGCCTCACGGGTCTGCTCCGCGGAGTAGTTGGACACACCGACGTACAGCGCCTTGCCCTGCTGGACCGCCGAGTGCAGCGCGCCCATCGTCTCCTCCAGCGGAGTCCGGGGGTCGAAGCGGTGCGAGTAGAAGATGTCGACGTATTCCAGGCCCATCCGGCTCAGGCTCTGGTCCAGCGAGGACAGCAGGTACTTGCGCGAGCCCCACTCGCCGTACGGGCCGGGCCACATCAAATAGCCGGCCTTGGTGGAGACCACCAGTTCGTCGCGGTACCGCGCGAAGTCCGACGTGAGCGCCTCGCCGAGGGCTGACTCGGCCGCGCCCGGCGGGGGCCCGTAGTTGTTGGCGAGGTCGAAGTGGGTGACGCCCAGGTCGAAGGCGCGGCGCAGGATGGCGCGCTGGGTCTCGGCCGCGCGGTCGGGACCGAAGTTGTGCCACAGGCCGAGCGAGAGCGCGGGAAGCTTCAGGCCGCTGCGTCCGGTGCGCCGGTAGGGCATGTCCGCGTAACGGTCGGGGTGTGCGGTGTACAACACGACTCCAGGGGGATTGGCACATGTCTCGGCGGTTCCGTCGAACCGCCCGTCCACTCTGTCGTGAGCTGCGGGCAGTGGTCCAACAGAAGAATCCGATGGGATTCAGCGGATACGCTTCTCAATCATGGAACTGCGTCACCTCCAGCACTTCGTCGCCGTGGCCGAGGACCAGCATTTCACCCGGGCGGCGGAGCGGCTGATGGTCTCCCAGTCGGGCCTGTCCGCGTCCATCCGCGCCCTGGAGCGCGAACTGCAGACCCCGCTGTTCGTCCGCACGACCCGCAGGGTGACGCTCACCGAGGCCGGCCGGGCGCTGCTGGCGGAGGCCGAGCGGATCCTCGCCCAGGTGCGGGCCGCGCACGAGGCGGTGGCCGCGGTGCAGGGCGTGCTGCGCGGCACCCTCGCGCTGGGCGCCGAGCAGTGCGTCGCCGGGGTGAACGTGGCGGAGCTGCTCGCCACGTTCCGGCGGCTCCACCCGGACGTGGAGATCCGGCTGCGCCAGTGGGGTTCGGCCGCGCTGGCGGAGGAGGTCGCGGCGGGGCGGCTGGATCTGGCCTTCGTCTACCGGACCGAGGCGGACCCGGAACAGTTGCGGTCGGTGCCGCTGACCAGTGAGCCGATGACCGTGCTGTGCCATCCGGACCACCGGCTCGCGCGGAGCGGAGCGCCGCTCACCCCGCACGACCTGACCGACGAGGTCTTCGTCGACTTCCATCCGGACTGGGGCCCGCGCCGCGCCACCGACGCCGCCTTCGCCGCCGTCGGCGCACGGCGCACGGTGGCGCTGGAGGTGAACGACGTGCACAGCCTGCTCGACCTGGTCGACGAGGACCTGGGCGTCGCCGTCGTGCCGCGGCACTTCCGGCACAAGCGGGAGGCGCTCACCGCGCTTCCGCTGAAGGACACGGGCGAGGCGGTGTACGAGACGGTCGCCCTGGTGCCGTCACCGCGGGCGACCAGCCCGGCCGCGCGGGCGCTGATGGCCCTGTTGCCGGGCGACAGGGGCGCGTGAGGCGCACGGATGCGCGAGGGTGGGGACATGCATGCCAAGGACATCCTCATCGACGGCTTCGGCCGCATCCGGGAAGAAGTCCACGCCGCCGTCGAAGGGCTCGGCCCCGACGAGCTGAACGCCCGGCCCGGCCCCGGCGCGAACCCCGTCGCCTGGCTGGTCTGGCACCTCACCCGGGTCCAGGACGACCACGTCGCCGACGCCTTCGGGCTCGACCAGGTGTGGCTCTCCGGGGGCTGGGAGAGCCGCCTGGGCCTCGGTCTGCCCCGCCGCGACACGGGGTACGGCCACACCTCGGCGCAGGTCGCCGAGGTGCGGGTCGGCTCCGGTGACCTGCTGACCGGCTACTACGACGCCGTGCACGAGCGGACGCTCGGGGTCCTGCGCGGGCTGACCGCGCAGGACCTGGAGCGCGTCGTGGACGAGCGCTGGGATCCGCCGGTCAGCCTGGGCGTACGGCTGGTCAGCGTCCTGTCCGACGACCTGCAGCACGTCGGACAGGCCGCGTACGCGCGGGGGCTGCTTCAGAGCACCGCGTCGTAACCGGGCAGCACGACGTCCCGTATGAGCGCGTTGCGCTCGTCGAACGGCAGGAACGCGCTCTTCACGGCGTTCACCGTGACCGTGCGCAGGTCCTCCGCCCGCCAGCCCGCCTGCTCGACCAGCAGGGACATCTCGCGGGTCATGGTGGTGCCCGACACCAGACGGTTGTCGGTGTTGAGGGTGACCCGGAAGCCGAGGTCCTTCAGCGCGGTGATCGGGTGATCGGCGATCGAGGCGGCTGCGCCGGTCTGGAGGTTGGAGGTCGGGCACATCTCCAGGGCGACGCGGCGGTCGCGGACCCAGGACGCGAGACGGCCGAGCTTGCCGTCCACGATGTCGTCGGTGATCCGCACCCCGTGTCCGATGCGCTGGGCGCCGCACACCTGGAGCGCCTGGTGGATGCTGGGCAGACCGTGGGCCTCACCGGCGTGGATGGTGAAGGGCACGTTCTCGCGGCGCAGATGCGCGAAGGCGTCGAGGTGGTCGGCGGGCGGGAAGCCGTCCTCGGCACCGGCGATGTCGAAGCCGACGACGCCGGCGTCCCGGAAGGCGACGGCCAGGTCGGCGGCCTCGCGAACGCGGTCGAACATCCGCATGCCGCAGAGCAGGGTGCCGACCCGGACGGGCGTCCCGGCGGCGGCGGCCTTGGCCGTGCCGGCGGCGAGGCCCTCCTGGACGGTCTCCACGACCTCGCTCATCGTCAGTCCGCCCCTGGTGTTCAGCTCGGGGGCGTAGCGCACCTCGCCGTAGACGACGCCGTCGGCGGCCAGGTCGAGGACGTACTCCTCGGCGGTGCGCAGCAGGCCCTCGCGGGTCTGCATGACGGCGAGGGTGTGCTCGAAGGTGGCTATGTAGCGGACCAGGTCACCGGAGTTCGCGGCCTCGACGTACCAGGCGGCGAGTTCGTCGGGGTCGGTGGTGGGCAGGGTGTGGCCGACGGCCTCCGCCAGTTCCACGACGGTCGCGGGGCGCAGACCGCCGTCGAGGTGGTCGTGCAGCACCGCCTTGGGGAGGCGGCGGAGGGTCTCTGCATCCATGCGCGTGGATTCCATGTGCGGTCGTTCCTCAACGGGTCGTTCGGCAGGAGGGCGGAGCGGATCAGGGGGCGGCGGGCTGGAGCAGGTCCCAGCGGTTGCCGTACAGGTCCCGGAAGACGGCGACCGAGCCGTACGGTTCGTGGCGCGGCTCCTCCAGGAAGGTCACGCCGGCGGCGGTCATGCGTGCGTGGTCGCGGGCGAAGTCGTCGGTGTACAGGAAGAAGCCCACGCGCCCGCCGGTCTGGTCGCCGACCCTGGCTCGCTGGGCCTCCCCCTTGGCGCGGGCGAGCAACAGCCCCGTGCCGGTGTGCCCGGCGTCCGGTTCGACGACGACCCAGCGGCCGCCGTCCGGCCGGGGCGAGTCCTCGGCGAGCCGGAAACCGAGCGCCTCGGTGTAGAAGCGGATCGCCTCGTCGTAGTCGTCGACGACGAGGGTGACCAGGGGGATGCGTCTCATCGCGGCCTCTCGAAGGGGGATCGATCGGAGAGGTTATACGTAAAACCGCCGGGCGCGCCAGTCCCGCTCCGAGGAGGCCCCGGAGCGGGACCGGCCGGGCGGCTACGGGTACGCGTAGGTGTTGAGGGCGGTGACGGCGGCCGCCGGGTCGCCGAGGTCGTAGCGGTCCACGGCGAGGTAGTTGGGCTTCTTGCGGGCGGCCGGCTGGCAGAACCGGCGGGCGCGGTCGGCGAGCTTGGAGTTGTCCGTGCCGGCCGTGGAGGCGATCGTGACGTCCCGGAAGTGGTTCATGACGAACAGGGGGCGGAAGCCGGGTTCGGTGCGGGTCAGCGGGATGCCGGCGCCCGCGTCGTACCACCGGCTGTAGCAGGACCAGTCGGAGGCACCGACGCCCGGGCCCATGGACCAGTGGTTCTCCACGGTCCATTCGCGCTGGTACATCACGCCGAAGGTGTCCCGGGTCGTTCCGGCGGCCCGGTCGGCGGCGCGGCTGTGGTCGGTGAAGACCAGCAGCCGGTGTCCGGCGGCGGCCAGCTGCCCCATGGTCGGCCAGCCGTCCTCCCGGACGCCGGTACGGTCGGGCCGGTAGAGCACGTCCGGCAGCCCCCGGACGCGGGCGAGTTCGGCGCGCAGGACGCCCGGGGCGACGTAGTCCTCCAGGAAGACGGTGACGAACTGGTCGGGGTGGGCGTGCAGGAAGTCGACGATCCGCTGGAGGCTCACCCACAGGGCGACGGGCCTGCCGACCAGGGCGCAGCTGTTGTGGCAGAGGATCGCCCCGTCCGGGGTCTGGTGGATGTCCAGCATGAACCCGCGGACACCGTCGGCGAGTTGGCGCTCGATGCCCCGGTTCTGGTTGGGGAAGAGGTCGACGAGGGGCGGGGCGAATCCGCCGTCGACGCCGTTGGCGTAGGCGTTGTGGGCGGTGAGGAAGGTGACCTGGTCCAGGGTGCGTCGGTCCCGCGGCGGCGCGGGGCGGGTCACCGGGTCGACCGGGGTCAGGTACCAGGTGGCGAGATCGCCCGTGCCGCTGCCGACGGCGAGCGGGGCGCCGTGGTCCGCGCCGGAGGGTCCCGGGGCGACGGTGAGGCGGCGGTCGGTGCCGGGGACGGCGAGCGTGAACCGGTCCGCGCCCGCGGAGGCGATCTCCCAGCGCGCCTCCGGGCTCGCGCAGGCCACGGTCCGGGCCTGATCGCCGGCGCGGCCGAGACAGGCGCCGGGGCTGTCGGTGTTCTCCAGGGTGCCGTCGGCGCCCAGGTTCCACCGCTGGCGGTCCTCGTCGCCGCGCGGTCTGCGCTGCTCGACCGTCCCGGAGGTGTCGGCGGCGTTCAGTCCGGTCGTCGCGCTCTGGAGGTAGTGGGCGCCGGGCGACGGAGCCGCCGCGGCGGGTGCGGGCGCCACGACCGTCGCGGCCAGCGCGGCGGCCGTGACGGTCGTGGCGAGCAGGGCGTGGGGGGTGCGCATGGCGGCTGCCCTTCGTCCGGGTCACGGCCCGCGCACGTGCGGTGCGCGGGCCGTGACCCGGGGGTAGTAGGTCAGGTGCATGACACCATGCCCAGCGGTCGGGCGTCAGCAGTACAGGTTGCCGCCGGGTGACGTTCCGAGGATCCGGGTGAACTCCTGGTACTTGCTCACCCTGCTCTGCACCTGCGCCGGGTTGCGGCCGTCGCACTCGAGGGAGCCGTTGATGCTGCGGATCGTCTGGCCGAAACCGGCCTGGTTGACCATGGCGTTGTGCGGGGTCATGCTGCCCGGGCCGGACTGGGTGTTCCAGTACCACAGGGCCGTCTTCCAGGCCACGGCCGCGTCGTTCTGCACCAGCCAGGGGTTGCCCAGGAGGTCGATGCCGAGCGCGTCGCCCGCGGCCTTGTAGTTGAAGTTCCAGCTCAGCTGGATCGGTCCGCGCCCGTAGTACGCGGCCTGCCCGGCCGGACAGCCGTACGGCTGTCCCCAGTCGCAGTAGTGCGGGTAGTTGGCGGTGTTCTGCTCCACCACGTGCGCCAGACCGCCGGTCTCGTGGCTGACGTTGGCGAGGAAGGCGGCGGCCTCCTGCTTCCTCACCGCGTCGCTGCCGGTGCCGGCGAAACCGGGGTAGGCGCTCAGCACCGCGGTCAGTCCGCCGTAGGTGTAGAAGGGGTTCCGGTTCGGGAACATCCGGTTGAACTGCGCCTCGGTCACGACGAAATCGCCGACGGGCGTTCCGGGGCCGTTGTCACAGGCGTACGGCTCCCAGTACCAGGTGCTGATGACCGGGTCGTAACCCGGGTTGGCGTGCTCGGCGATGTACGCCCGGCCGTCGGTGTAGCGCACGATGTCACCGGCGTCGTACGGCCTTCCGGCCACCCAGCCCGGATAGCTGGAGCACGAGGCGGCGGAGGCGGTGGCGGCGGGGAGCAGCACCGGCGCGCCGCCGGCGAGGACGAGGGCGGCGGTCACGGCGGCGATGCGTCTTCTCGGCATGGGGCGACTCCTTCGCGGAACGCGGCCGCTCCCGGACGAGGACACTCCTGGGCGGGGCCTCGCCCGCACACGCCGGCGGGGCCGGTCACGGCGGTGGGGGCGGCCGTGGTGGGGGTGTGGGAGCACACTCAACCGCTTTGGTCTGTACCAGTCAAGGGTTTGGACCGGTCACCGTGACACGGACGTGTCGGCCGGCACCGGGGCGGGGTCCGGGGCGCGGGGACCCACGCCGGCGCACGGACGCGCTCCCCCGCTTGCTCCGAAGGGGAACGGACTCGTGCGGAACCGTCGTTCCGGGGAAGTGATCGCCCGACACCGCACGCGACACGAGGAGGACACCGTGACGACACCGCAGGACGGCACCGGGCGGGGACCGCTCTGCCTGGTCACCGGGGCGACGGGGTACATCGGCGGGCGGCTCGTGCCCGAACTTCTCGACGCCGGGTACCGGGTGCGCTGCCTGGCCCGTTCGCCGGACCGGCTGCGCGATCACCCGTGGACGGGCCGTGCGGAGGTGGTCCGCGGCGACGTCACCGACTCCGCGTCCGTGGCCGCGGCGCTGGACGGCGTGGACGTGGCGTACTACCTGGTGCACGCGCTGGGGGCGGGTCGCGGCTTCGAGGAGACGGACCGCCGGTCGGCGCGGATCTTCGGCGGGCGGGCCCGGGAGGCGGGCGTGCGGCGCATCGTCTACCTCGGCGGGCTCACCCCTGCGGGCGTTCCCGAGCGGGAACTGTCGCCGCATCTGCGGTCGCGGGCCGAGGTGGGCCGGATCCTGCTGGACTCGGGCGTGCCCACGACCGTGCTGCGGGCCGCGGTGGTGATCGGTTCGGGATCGGCCTCCTTCGAGATGCTGCGCCACCTCACCGAGCGACTGCCGGTGATGGTCGCCCCCAGGTGGGTGCACACCCGGGTCCAGCCGGTCGCGGTGCGCGACGTGCTGCGCGCCCTGGTGGGCAGCGCGGGCATGCCCGAGGACGTCAGCCGGGCCTTCGACATCGGCGGCCCGGACGTGCTGACGTACCGGGACATGATGGTGCGGTACGCGGCCGTGGCCCGGCTTCCGCGCCGTGCGATCGTACCGGTGCCGATGCTCACGCCCGGCCTGTCCAGTCACTGGGTGGGGCTGGTCACGCCGGTGCCCGCGTCCGTCGCCCGGCCGCTCACCGAGTCGCTGCGGCACGAGGTGGTCTGCCGGGAGCACGACATCGCGCGGTACGTGCCCGACCCGCCCGGCCATCCGCTCGGCTTCGAGGAGGCGGTGCGCCTCGCCCTGAAGCGCGTGCGCGAGGCCGACGTGGCGACCCGGTGGTCGTCGGCCTCGGTACCCGGCGCACCCAGCGATCCACTGCCCACCGACCCCGACTGGGCCGGCGGCAGTCTGTACACGGACCGCCGGGAACGGACCGTGGACGCCTCGCGGGAGTCCTTGTGGCGGGTGATCGAGAGCATCGGCGGGGAGAACGGCTGGTACTCCTTCCCGCTCGCCTGGGCGGCGCGCGGGCTGCTGGACCGGCTGGCCGGGGGCGTGGGGCTGCGCCGGGGGCGGCGGGACGCGGCACGGCTGCGGGCCGGCGACTCGCTGGACTTCTGGCGGGTGGAGGAGATCGAGCCGAACCACCTGCTCCGGCTGCGGGCCGAGATGCGGCTGCCGGGACTGGCCTGGCTGGAGATGTACGCCGAGACGGACGACACCGGCCGCACCCGGTACCGCCAGCGGGCCCTGTTCCATCCGCACGGGCTGCTCGGACACCTGTACTGGTGGGCCGTCTCCCCCTTCCACGCCGTCGTGTTCGGCGGCATGGCCCGCAACATCGCGCGGACCGCGGCGAGGACGGCGACCGGGACCGGCACCCCCACAAAACCTACTCATAAAGGGTGATCAAGGGCAGAATGAACTTACGTGACTCCCGGCGCATACCTCACCGGACGCGGTCATGCCTGCTGGTCGAAGGAGACGACTCATGGCCGACGTCTCGCACCCGCGCGGTGACATCACGAGCCACCCCCGACGCTTCCGAGATGCGGGCACGGTACGACCGCGTGCCCGGCGGTCGTGATGTGGCCCTCGTGGACGGACCGGTGTTCCTGCTCGGCCTCTACTGTGCGGTGTCCCCGTGGATATTCCACTGCACGACGAGCCAGCCCGCGCTCGTGGCCCACGACCTGATCGTGGGCATCGCGATCGGTCCGCTCGCCCTGGGCCTCACCGCGGCCCCGGCACGCGTGTACGGCCTCAGCGGAGCCATGTGCGCCCTGGGTCCGTGGATGATCGTCTCGCCGTGGATCGTCGGCGGCCACCCCGATGCCGGGGTCATCTGGAACAGCATCGTCATCGGCGCCCTCACCCTGATCCTGGGCACGGCCTGCGCCGCCCACGGCCGCCAGGAGCGCCCGCCGTCCACGGGAAGGCCACGAAAGGATCCGAACGCCGGTCCGCGCCGACCGGCCCTTTCGCGTCCGGGCGGGACCGCCCCGGCGGCCGGGCGGGGCCGGGTCCCGGCACGAGGGGGGAGGAGCGGGAGCCGTGGGCGGCGGCGGGACACGACGGCCTCCTCGACGGACGGCGCGAGGGGTCGCTTGTCGCTCCTCACAGGTGTCAGGCACTGCAACTGTCGCAGTGGCCGCAAGCGACGGGGCGGTCGCCACGGGGCAGTCACGCCGTACAGCGGCACGGGTGGACGGTGGGGAGGTGTCTCGTGGACGCCGGGCTTGCGCGACTCCCCTCCGGCCCCCGCACCACTCACCGGACCCCTCCCGGGCCCTTCAGGCACCGGGAGGGGTACGACCGCCCGCGGCTGCGGCGGTTGCGTAGACGTACGGCGTGGTCGTGGTCAGAGGGACGAAGCCGAGGCGTTCGAGGACGGGCCGGCTCTGGCTGGAGGCGTCGACCTGGAGGTAGCGGTAGCCCCGGTCCGCGGCGACCCTGGCCCGGTGGGCCACCAGCGCGCGGTAGACGCCCCGCCCGCGCCAGTGCCGTACGGTGCCCCCGCCCCACAGCCCGGCGAACGGGGTGCCCGGCGCCAGCTCCATGCGGGCCGCGCTCACCGGTTCGTCACCGGCCAGGGCCACCACGGCGACGACGGCGTCGGGCTCGGCGGCGAGCCGGTCGCGCAGGTGCCGACGGAGACCGGACGCGTCGGCGTCGAACGCCCTCTCGTGCACGTCGGCCACCAGGTCGGCCCCCGCCCGGTCGACGACCGGCACGATGCGGACACCCGCGGGCGGCTCCGCGTCCAGGGCCAGGCCGGCGACTTCGCCGACCATGAGCGTCTCGACCGGCTCGGGGGTGAACCCGGCCGCCACGAGCCGCTGCCCGAGATCCACCGGCAGGTCGTGTCCGTACAGCTTCCACTCGAACGCGCGGCCGAAACCGGCGAAGTGCGCGATCTGCTCCGCGATCGCCGCGTCCGCGTCCGCCGCCTCCAGGGCGGACCAGAGGACGCCGTTCCAGCCGTGCGCGGGGCCCGTGTGACGCGCCACGGCGCCGACGCGCTCCACTTCCGCGCCGGGGCCGTCGGGTCGCGCCCCCTGGCGCATCTCACGGTCGAACAGGGCGAGTACAGCGGTTCGGTCCATGCGGCGCACCCCACCACGGAGCGATGCCCGGGGCAACGGTATTAAGGTTGCCGTCGGTCGGACATCGTGAGGAGGCCGGGCGGTGGTCGTGCGGGACGAGGAACTGCCGTACCTGCGGCGCTGCGTGGAGCTGGCGGCCGAGGCGCTGGAGTCCGGTGACGAGCCGTTCGGTTCGGTGCTCGTGGCCGGGGACGGCACCGTGCTCGCCGAGGACCACAACCGCGTGGCCTCCGGGGACCGCACCCGGCACCCCGAGTTCGAGCTGGCCCGCTGGTCGGCCGCCCGGATGACCCCGGCCGAACGGGCCGCGGCCACCGTGTACACCTCCGGCGAGCACTGCCCGATGTGTGCCGCCGCCCATGCCTGGGTGGGCCTCGGACGCATCGTGTACGTCGCCTCCTCCGGGCAGCTGGCGTCCTGGCTCACCGAACTGGGGGTGCCCGCCCCGCCGGTGCGGACGCTGCCCGTCGCCGAGATCGCCCCGGGCGTGGCCGTGGCCGGCCCGGTTCCCCGGCTGGCGGAAGAGGTCAAGGAGTTGCACCGGCGGTTCCACCGCGGACGCGGCTGACCCACGGGGCGGCCGTTTCCTCCGGTGGTTCGGCCGTGCGTCCGCGGGCGGGCGCGCGGGTACGGGGCGACTCCGCCCGGATCGCCGCGGGCGATCGCCCGCGGGCGATCGCCCGCGGCGGACAGAACGTGGCTGCGGCATTCGGGGTGCGGCTCGCCCGTACGCCGCAGCCGGTTCCCCCCGTCGGACGTCCCGGCGTTCGAGCCCCGGGCAGCGGCCGTCGAACGCGTGGCGGCCGGGCAACGGGCCGGGGCGCCCGGCGTGCCGTCACGGGGCCGACGGGCGGAAGTCCCGGGGCCCGCTTATGGTGGGCCGGGGCGCCGGTCGGGACCTTCCTGGAGGCATCGATGCTGGCCAACCGGGCCGAGGGGCACACCGGCTACGGGACGTCCGAGTGCGTCCACCGCAGGATCGACGACTTCCTTCTCCACGGCTCCCTGCCGCGCAGCGGCAGAGCTCCTGCGGATCCGAGGACGACGGCCGCTTCTGAGCGAGCGGCCGGCCGGGCCCCGGGGCGCACAGGCGGGTTTGCCCCGAATGCCCTGTCGGCGATTCCGCCCTATGGTGCTGTCATGGAGCACGATCTGAGTCCTGCGACCCTTGCCGAGCTTCGCCGACCGCGCCCCTACCCCGCGGTGTCCCTGCTGACGCCGACGCACCGGCGCGATCCCCTCAACACCCAGGACGCCGTCCGGCTGCGCAACGCGGTGGCCGAGGCCAAGAAGAAGCTGGAGGCCGACCCCGCGGTCACCCGGGACCGGCGCGCCGACGTGGCCCTGCAGCTCGACCGGGCCCTGACCGAGGTCGATCTGACGCACTCCGAGGACGGCCTGGTCATCTTCGCCGCGCCGGGCGAGCACCAGGTGTGGTCGCTCGCCCGCACCGTGCCCGAGCGCATCGTCCTCTCCGACACCTTCCTCACCCGCAACCTCGTCTCCGCCCACACGGCGGAACGGCCGTTCTGGGTGCTGTCCGTCTCCGCCGACCGGGCCACCCTGTGGAGCGGCGGTGTGGACCGGGTCGTCGAGGAGCGCGCCGGCGGCTTCCCGCTGATCCGGGAGGAGCCGAACTTCGACCCCGAGCGGCAGGAGTGGATCGGTGACCAGCCGAGCAACTTCCGGGACGAGGACACCCGCCGGTTCCTGCGTGCCACGGACACCGCGATGGGCAGACTGCTGCGCGACCACCCGCGGCCGCTGTACGTCACCGGTGAGCCCGCCGCCCTGACCCTGCTGGGCGAGGCCGGCGGTGCGACCAAGGATGCCGTGCACGTCCCGCACGGCGGTCTGGCGCACGGCACCTCCGAGGCGGTGTGGCAGGCCGTGCAGCCGGCGCTCGAGGCCGAGGCCCGCAGGGGCACCGAGGACGTGGCCCGGTCGCTGGAGTCGGCCCGGGGACGCAAGGAGTTCGCGGCCGGCGTCGACGAGCTGTGGCAGAGCGCCCGGGAGGGCCGGGTCCGGTTGCTGGCCGTGGAGGAGAACTACCGGATCACGGTGCGTGACACCGACGGCCATCTGGTCATCGCCGAGGACGGCGGCCTGGACGCCCGCGCGGACATCGTGGACGAGATCGTCGAGCAGTGCCTGGAGACCGGCGCCGAGGTCCGCTTCGTCCCGGACGGCGCGCTCGGGGACGCGGGCGGGATGGCGGCGGTACTGCGCTACTGAGGACGGGGCGACCCACCGGTCACCCCCATGCGAACACTCGTCCTTCGAACATGCGAGCAAGTGGTGGCGGATGACCGACGGTCCGTCATATCACTTTCCAGCCATGGGAGTTGGCACGTCGAAAGCACCTCTGACGCATTCCCGCGGGCAACCCGGTGAAGACGGCGGCATATGCCTTCGGCACCGGCTTGTCGTGTGTCGCCGAATCCCTCACAGGCCGTCGCGGGCTGTGCCACAGTCGTGACGTCCCCTCCCTCCACCCGGAGGCCGTACCGTCCCCGCATCGGAGCGCGTCATGCCGTCCCCCCTCTCCGCGGACCGCCCGGCCGCCCGGCCGCCAGGACGCGGCCCGGTCGACGCGCTCATCTCGCAGACCCGGCGCCTCAAGGGCGAGGTGGATGCGGCACGCCGCGACGCTCCGGCCGCCGCGGCGGACCCGGGGGAACGCCGGCGGCGCGCGCTGTACGATCTGGCGCTGCATCAACTGAAGGATCCTGAGGATCAGTTGTCGCAGCTGTGGGACGAGGAGCCGCCCGTGCCGCGACGCGACTCACCGGTCGGTCCGGTCGGCAGCGCGGAGTGGGACCTGCTCACGGACGAGGTGCGCTGGTCCGCGGAGTCGTACCGGATCCTGGGCCGGGACCCGGCCGCCACGCCGCTCACCCTCGACGAACTGCCCTCGCTGGTGTTCGAGGAGGACCGGCCCAGGCTGACCGCGATGGTCACGGACTGTCTCGTCGACGCCCGGCCCGTCGACGGGGAGTTCCGCGTCGTACGCCCGGACGACGGCGTACGGACCGTGCACATGATGGGCGAACCGGTGATCGGCGCCGACGGCAGCACGGCCTCGATGTGGGCGGTGCTGCGCGACGTCAGCGAACTGCGCCACTGCCGACGGGCGGTGAGCGAGACCCGTGACCCGCTGCACCGCCAGCGGCACGCCGCCGCGCGGACCGGGCACCGGCTCGTGGTCGAGTTGCAGGAGGCCGTGCTGCCGACGTGGCACGGCCCCCTGCGGCTCCCGCAGGCCGGACCGGGAACCCTCGACCTCGCCGCCGCCCACCTGCCGTCGCGGCACGCACGGATCGGCAGCGACTTGTACGACGCCCTGGAGCTGCCCGACGGGACGACCCTGCTCGGCGTCGGCGACCTGCCCGGACACGACGTCGGCGCGGCCTCGGGCATGGCGATGCTGCTCGGCGCCGTGCGGGGCATGGCGATGACCGGCACCGCACCGGGCCCCCTGCTGACCTGCCTCAACCGGTTACTGGACACCACCGCGCAGCCGGCCCCGGGCAGTGCCGTCTGCCTGCGTTACCGGCCCGGGACCCGCTCACTGCTGTGGGCGCAGGCAGGACACCCCGCCCCGCTGCTGTTCCGCGGCGGGACGGGGCGGGCGCTGGACGCGCCGGACGGGGTACTGCTCGGTGCCGTGCCGGGCGCCTCCTACGGACAGGCCGAGGAGACCCTCGAGGCCGACGACGTGCTGCTGCTGCACACCGACGGGCTGGTGCCCGGACACGCCGGAACCACGGCCGTCCACCGTCTCCTCGCACTGGCCCCGCACCTCGCCGCCGCCCGTACCGCGCAGGACTGCGTCCGTGCGGTCGCGGAGGAGTTCGGCGAGCGGGAGCGCGACGAGGCCGCCTGTGTGCTCGTCGCCCGGGTCACCCCGTAGCAAGGCCCGCGGGCCGGACCGCCCTCACGCCTGGGCGCTGCCTCCCTCGCCCCGGGGCCTGGGCAGCACCAGTTCGATCTCCTCCCTGAGTTCCTGGATCCTCGGGTACGAGGCGTACTCGGCGGTGAGTCGGTACATCTGGCGCAGCCGGTCCCAGGTGCGGCGCGAGGAGTTCTGCCCCATCGACACCAGAGCGAGACGCGCGAACCGGTCCGCCTGCTCGGGATCGTCGGCGATGAAGCACGCGGAGGCCATGGACAGGAAGTCGAAGATCTTCGACCGCTGCTGCGCCTCGACCCGTAGCGCCAGGGCCTTGTCCGCGTAGTGCTGGGCGTGCGCGGCCGCGTCCGGCTCGAACTCCGCGAGCGTCCGGTACGCCAGGGCCTGCATGCCGTACAGGTCCGCCTCGTTGAACAGCTGCATCCAGTTCGGAGGGGGTACGTCCCCCCTGTCGGAGACGAAGAGGTCCTCCGCCCGGCCCAGGGTGCGGCGCATCGCCTGGCCCTTGCCCATCGACGCCTGCGCCCACGCCTCGATGGTGTGGAACATGGCGCGGGTGCGCGGCAGGACCTCCTCGCCCGAACCGGACCGGGCGAGTTTCATCAGGTCCATCGCCTCGTCGGGCCGACCCAGGTGCACCATCTGCCGGGCCGCCCGGGAGAGCGCCTCGCCGGCGCGCGGCCGGTCGCCGCCCTCCCGAGCCGCGTGGGCGGCGATCACGAAGTACTTCTGGGCCGTGGGTTCCATGCCGACGTCGTGCGACATCCAGCCGGCGAGGACGGCGAGGTTGGCGGCGACGCCCCACAGGCGCCGCTGGAGATGGGGTGGGTGGTTGTAGGCGAGGATGCCGCCCACCTCGTTGAGCTGGCCGACCACCGCCTTGCGCTGGAGACCGCCGCCCCGGGCGGCGTCCCAGGCGCGGAACACCTCCACGGAGCGCTCGAGTTCCTCGATCTCCTGCGAGCCGATCGGGGCGGCCTCGTAGCGGTCGGACCCGACGCGTTCCGCGTGCAGGGGGTCCTCGAGTCGGGGAGCGTCGGCGGTCAGGGCCGGATCGGTGTGCAGCCAGTCGTGCATGGCGCTGCTGAGTGCGGAGCCCGCGGTGAGCGCGGCGCCCGCGCCCACCAGGCCGCGTCGGTTGAGCATGAGGTCCATTCCCGTGAATTCGGTGAGGACCTCGGCTGTCCGCTCGGGCGCCCACGGCACTCCGTCGGGATGTTCCGCACTCCCGGGGCGTGGCCGTTTCCCCGTACGCCCGCGCCGGACCAGACCGAGATCCTCGATGGTCACGACACGGCCGAGACGCTCGGTGAACAGGACCGCCAGCACCCGCGGTACGGGATCGCGCGGGATCTCTCCCCTGTCGATCCACCGCCGCACCCGGGAGGTGTCGGTCGCCAGCTGGGGGTGGCCCATGGCCGCCGCCTGCCGGTTGACCAGCCTCGCGAGTTCGCCCTTGGACCAGCCGGCCAGGCCGAACAGGTCCGAGAGCCGGGTGTTGGGTTGTCCGCTCACGTCAAGCCCCCAGGTTCTCGGCTGAGTTGACAGTAGCCCGGTGCGGGTTGCCGGGCGACTATTCGCCAGGGTTCGCCAGGGTGCGCCAGATGGTGTGCCAGGGGCCATCGGGTGTCGAGTAGGAACGCGCCACCACGACCCCGTCGCCCAGGGACATTCCCCAGGGTGCGCCCGGGCGGCCGGGCCGGGTGGTGCGCTGACGTCGCAGGCACACGAAGGGATCCGTATCACCCATGTACGCAGCATCGTCCCCCGTGTCCGCCCCGCCCCGGCCGCTGCGCCCCCGTCCGTCGGACAGCGGCCCCTACCTCGCCCCCGCGCGCCCGGCGCCCCCCGTACTCGGCGCGGGCAACGTACGGCGTACCGCGGGACCGGGCACCCAGCCGCTCAGCGGGAGGCTCGACCTGTCCGGCCCGCAGGGCGCCCAGCTGCGCACCGCGATCGCGTCGGTGCACCGCATCTGTCCGGAGTTCGCGCCGGTCCAGGTGCTGCGCCGCACCGGCCGGTCCGTCCTGCTGGCCGGCACCACCGGGCGGAGCACCGCGGTCGCGAAGTGCTTACTGGACCACTCCCCCGCGTGGAGCGAGCGGATCCGCCACGAAATAGCGGCATACCGCTCGTTCGTCCGGCACCGCCCGCCCGTGCGGGCGCCCCGGCTGATCGCGGCGGATCCGGACAACGGCACGCTGGTGATCGAGCGGCTGCCCGGCCGGGTGGCGGCGCTCCAGCGGCACCCCGTGGAGGCGCCGCCGCGGGCGGACATCAGGGCGGCACTCGGCGCGATCTGCCGGCTGAACTCCTGGCGGCCGCCGGCCGGGACGTTCGACGCGCCGCTGGACTACGCGGCGCGTATCTCCCGGTACCACGAACTGGGCCTGCTCACCGACCGGGACCTGGGCGACCTGCAGAAGCTGCTGCACGGCATCGCGCGGGCGGCCGGGCGGCAGGGCATGGGCCAGTTCTGCCACGGCGATGCCCTGCTGTCGAACATCCTGATCTCACCGGCCGGTCCGGTGCTGGTGGACTGGGAGCACACGGGCTGGTACCTGCCGGGTTACGACCTGGCGACGCTGTGGTCGGTGCTGGCGGACGCTCCGGCCGCGCGGCGTCAGATCAGTCAGATCGCCCAGTCGGCGGGCCCCGCCTCGCGGGACGCCTTCCTGGTGAACCTGATGCTGGTACTGACCCGGGAGATCCGCACGTACGAGACGGCCGTACAGCGTTCGATGCAGGAGATGTCCCCCGCGGCCCCGTCCGGCGAGGAGCACCGTCTGCTCCTCCGCCGCCTCCACGACGACTGCCAGCTCGCCCGTCGAGCGGTACGGGCGGCAGTGGGCACCCGCTGACCCGGAAAGAAACTCCCGCACCGCCCCGGCCGCGGGCAGTCGTGCCACTGGGGCGACGGCCTCCCCCGCTCGGGCGAGGCCGAGAGCGGGGGAGGCACCCCGCAGGCGCCGGGATCGCGCAGCACCCCCGCCCCGCACCATTGGCATACGCCACTGACGCCCCGCAGGTCCTGACCCCGCCGGCACGAAAACCCCGCACACCTCGATTGACAAGGCAGTTCAGGGCTTCCTGGGCATGATTGACGGATCATCTGCTGGCCGGTACGACTGACGCACCGCTCGGCCCCGTCCGGCGCGCTGCGCCCGATCGTCCCAGGAGGCTGCATTGCGAGAACCCTCCATCGAGCCCCACCCCGCGGCCGGGCCGCCGGGACGCGCCGCCCGCGGTGCCCTCCGCACCCTCGCCGCAGTCGCGCTGACGCTGCCGCTCCTGGGCACGGCGCCCGCTCCGGCCCTTCCGAACAACACCCGGCTGCAACACGCGTTCGCCACCGCCGCCGCCCGGTACGACGTACCGCAGAGCGTGCTGCTCGGCGTCTCCTACCTCCAGTCCCGCTGGGACGCCCACGGCGGCGCCCCGAGCGTGACCGGAGGCTACGGACCGATGCACCTCACGGACGCCCGCGCCGCGCTCGCCGCCTCCGACCACCACGCCTCCGGCACGGAGGATCCGCGCGGTGACGAGGCCCGCCCGTCGAAACGACCCGAGGCACGAGCGGCACGGACCGGGAAGCTGCCGGACCGGCTCACCACGCTGCCGGAAGCCGCCCGCCTGACCGGTCTCAGCCCCGAACGCCTGCGCGATGACCCGGCCGCGAACGTGGCGGGCGGCGCCGCCCTGCTGGCCGAGGCCCAGCGCCGGCTGGGCGGGCCGAGGAGCGACGACCCCGCGGACTGGTACGCGGCGGTCGCCCTCTTCTCCGGCGCGGACGACACCGCGTCGGCGGCGGCGTACGCCCATGACGTGTACGAGGTGATCCGCGTCGGCGAGGCGCGGGTCACGGACGCCGGACAGCGGGTGGCGCTGGACGCCCGCCCGGCCCTCGCACCCGACACCGCGGCGCTGGGGCGCGCCGGGCTGCGCACCGCCTCCGCCGCCGGGACGGAGTGCCCGAGGACGGTGTCGTGCGAGTGGATCCCGGCGCCGTACGAGGAGTTCGGCGCCGGCGACTACGGCAACCACGACCTGGGGAACCGGCCCGCCTCGCAGCGCATCCGGTACATCGTCGTCCATGACACCGAGGGCGCCTGGGAGGGCGTCCTCGACATGGTGCAGGATCCCACCTACGTGTCCTGGCAGTACAGTCTGCGCTCCACCGACGGCCACATCGCCCAGCATGTGAAGGCGAAGGACGTCGCCTGGCACGCGGGCAACTGGTACGTCAACGCGGGGTCGATCGGTCTGGAGCACGAGGGTTTCCTGACGGATCCCGGCACCTGGTACACGGAGGCGATGTACCGGTCCTCGGCCCGGCTGGTGAGGTACCTCGCCGAGAAGTACGGCATTCCGCTGGACCGGCAGCACATCCTGGGCCACGACACGGTGCCGGGGACCACCACCGCCACCATCCCCGGCATGCACACCGACCCCGGCCCCTACTGGGACTGGCGGCACTACTTCGAACTGCTGGGCAGGCCCCTGAAGGCCACGGCCGGCAAGGACTCCGGCGTGGTCACGATCCGGCCGGAGTACGCCGCCAACCGGCCGGTCCTCACGGGCTGCGAGCGGGCGGGCGAGCCGTGCACCGCCCACGGGTCGAGCGCGGTGCGACTGTACTCCGACCACGACGAGGACTCCCCGCTGATCAGGGACATCGGCCTCGGCTCCGCCCCGACCACCGGGGTGAACGACCTGTCCTCGCGGGTCTCCACGGGCCAGCAGTACGCGGTCGCCGACCGCTGGGGCGACTGGACCGCCATCTGGTACCTCGGCCGGAAGGCCTGGTTCGAGAATCCGGGGAAGCACCCCACAGCGGTGCCCGCGAAGGGCACGGTCGTCACCCCGAGGAAGGGCCGCGGCCCGGTCCCGGTGTACGGGAGGGCGTACCCGGAGAAGACCGCCTACCCGGAGGGCGTGCCGGTCCAGACGGTGTCGCCGCTGCCGTACACGGTGCTCGAGGGCCAGAAGTACGTGACCGGGGGCAAGGTGCCCGGCGAGTACTACTACGCGGTGACCTTCGACGAGGCGTCCCACCGGGTGGTGCGGGGCGAGGACCTGTACTACGAGATCCAGTTCGGCCACCGGGTCGGCTTCGTCCGAGCGGCGGACGTGACGGTGACCTCGTCGTGAGGGCGCACAGGAGGGAGCGGGCGGGCCGGGTCCCGCGGAGCCCGGCCCCTTGTGTTCAGTCCTGCTGGAACAGCTCCGCGGGCAGCGGCTTGAGGAGGGCGTACAGGTCGTCGGTGATCGGGCGGTCCCAGGCGGCGATGGTCACCAGGACGTTGTCGCTGCGGTCGAACTGCACGCAGGAGATCCGGCTCTCGGAGAGCTTGACGCGGCGCACGATCAGCAGGTTGTCGCCCTGCATCACCGGCACGTCCTCGGTGCCGACGACGGTGATCTCCTCGTCGTTCTCCAGTGCCAGCAGCAGCTGCCCGACCTCGAAGGGGACCTCCCCCTCCGGAAGGTCCCGGGCCGGGGAGCCCTCGGGCAGATTGCCGATGACCATCGCGGGGCCGCGGCCGCCGAACAGGTCGTAGCGCAGGAAGACGCCCTGGCAGCTTCCGTCGGGGGCGGGCAGCAGCCCGGCGCCCAGGTTGCCGGGCCAGTCGCCCGGGTCCATGGCCAGTACGTCGAAGTCGGGCCCGGCGGGTGTGGCGCTGCGGCGGCGGAGGAACGACATGCCGCCATGGTACGTGCCCGGGCCCGGGTTCGGGCGGTCGGGCGGAGCCCGCCCCGGCCATCCGGACCACCGGTGCCGCTCGTGGGGGCGGGCCGTCCGGGCGCGGTTGCCGCAGGAGGGCTTGCACCACTCCTGGCGCGGGCGCTCCTTCAGGAAGTGGCGCACGCAGCGGGGGGCGTGACAGGCGCGCACGGTCGGGACCGGCGAGGAAGGCGATCGAGGCCTGGGCGAGTGCGGCGATCAGGCCGTGTCCGCCGTCCGGGACGGGGCGTCGGCGTACGGCGGGGTCGTGCCCGTCGGACCACTCCGGGACGGGGGCTGTGGGGGGTGCGGGCGGCAGCGTCGTTCAGACGCCGGAGCGCCTCGGGGAGGGACAGCAGGCTGGACGCGTCCGCGGGACTCGGTTCGGCGGGGCTGGCGGCGTGCGCGAAGAGGGTACGGACGGCGGTGCGCAGGTCGCGGACGGCGGTGAGGTGATTCCCGTCGGCGACGAAGTGGGGTGCGACGGGGGGCGTGTCCGGGTGCGCACGCACCCAGCCGGTGAGCTCGCCGGGCTCGGTCAGGTCGTCGACGACCCCGCCGTTGCCGTCATGACGAAGGATGAGGACAAGGTCCGGGACCAGGTGAGCGTCCGCGATCACCGAGTCCCGCATGTCGCTGATGCCGGAGACACCGGCATCCATGGGCAGCCGCCTCCAGCTGCGGGCAGTCGTGCGGCCCCTGTGCCCCAACGGCCTGGGAAGGTACCCCAGGGGGTGGGGGTGCCTCCCGCTCGAGCGGAGCCGGGGGTGAGGGCGCCTCGCAGCACCGGGTCGCGCAGCCCCCTGTCCCTCCCCGCCCCGGCCGGCCCCTCCGGATCACTCCTCCGGTGCCGCCGGAGGAATCACCGCGACCGGGCTCACCGCGTGGAGCAGCACCGCCTGCGTCACCGACCCCATCATGCGGGCGGGCGCCAGCAGTCGACGGCGATGACGGCCCACGACGACCAGATCGGCGTCCCGCGACGCGTCGACCAGATGGCCGGCCGCGTCCCCGGGCAGCACGTCGACCCCGGCGGAGACCTCGGGATGCCGCTCCCGGTGCGGAGCGAGGAAGCCGTCGGCGAGGAGACGGGCCTCGTGCTCGACGGCGTCCCGGTCGATCTGCGGCGGAGGCATCTCCCCGGGCAGCATCCAGGTCTGCAGCGGCCATGGATAGGCTGCGAGGACGTGCAGCCGGGCACCGCGCGACGCCGCCTCCGCGAAGGCGAACGCGAGCGTCGCCTCGTCGGGGCCGTCGGTGTTCAGGCCGACCACCACGGGCCGGTCGGGCCCGGCCGGCGCCCCCTGCTCGTCCCCGCGTCCGGGCCGGGGCACGACGACGACCGGGCACTCGGCGTCGCGGGCCGCGGCCAGGGAGTTGGAGCCGAGCAGCAGGCTGGCGAAGCCCCCGCGGCCCCGGGAACCGAGCACCAGCAGCCGGGCCGCGGCACCCGCCTCGGGCAGCAGCGCTCCCGGCGCCCCCTCCAGCGCGGCGTACTCGACGGCGGGCGGGCCGCCGCCGCGCTGTGCCAGGTGATCGCGGACCTGGTCGAGGACCGGGTCCGCGTCGGGGTCGGGCGGCCCGGCCGCCAGCACCTCGGGCTGCGTCCAGGGCGCGTACTGGCGCACGTGCACGATCCGCAGCGGGGCCTCGCGCCGACGGGAGGCGTCGAGGGCCCACTCCAGGGCGCGCAGACTGTCGTCCGAGCCGTCGACCGCCGCGATGACCGGCTGGGTGTTCATGGTTCCTCGCCTCCGGGATACGACCTTCGACCTTCGCCTTCCCCGGTCGGCCCGGCTCGGGTGCGGGCCGGGGGAGGCACTTCCGACCGCGTGTCCGGAAAACCGCGCGGAACACCCCGCTGCGGCGACGCCGCTCACGTCAGGTCGAACTCCCCCTCCCGGGCTCCCGACACGAACGCGCCCCACTCGGCGGGCGTGAAGATCAGGGAAGGGCTCTCCGGACTGCCACTGTTGCGCATGGCGATGAAGCCCTCCACGAAGGCGATCTGGACATCGCCCAGGCCACGGCTGCTGGACTGCCACTGCGCGTTGCTGAGGTCCAGGTCCGGCTTGTCCCAGCCCCTGAGCGGGCGCTGCTGGGTGGTGCTCTCGGCCACGTCCGTGCTCCTCCCGATTACCGTCGTCCGCGGGCCAGCCTAGCGATCGGCCCCCACCCCCGACAGGCCGCGCGGCGAGTACCTTTCCGCGAGAACCCGGGGCGGACGGACCGAACCCGACCGGCGTGCCCTGAACACACGGCGACGCGCCGACGTACTGGTGGGGGCGGGCCCGTTCGGCGGGCCCCGCTCGCCATGTCATCGCAGGACCGCACGGAAGGGCCCCCGGGTGTCGCTCTTCACCCGCCCCCGCCGGCTGCCGGGCACCACCGAGGGCGGAACGGACCGAAACGGTGGCCCGGCCGCACCGAGGAGACCGTCGGGGACGCGCCGCCGGTGGCCGCGCCGCCGGGCCGGTTCGGCCTGCGGCACCGGTGGCCGCGTGCGGCACACGGTGTCACCGTCGGGACGCGAGCTGGGTGAACTGGTCTTCACCTCGCTCACCAAGGAGGCGATGCCGATCGTCCGGTACCGGACGCGGGACCTGACCCGTCTGCTGCCGGGCACCGCCCGGGTGTTCCGGCGGATGGAGAAGGTCACGGGCCGCAGCGACGACATGGTGATCCTGCGCGGGGTGAACCCCTTTCCCCCGCAGATCGAGGAGATCGTGCTGCGCACACCGGGCGTGGCCCCGTACTTCCGGCTCCGCCTCACCACCGAGGGCCGGATGGACTCCCCCACCGTCCGCGCGAAGGCCCGTCCCGGCGCGGACTCCACGACGCGGGACACGGCCGCCCGGTCGATCGCGGCGGCCGTGAAGGACGGCACCGGCGTTTCGGCGGGCGTGGAGATCGCCGACCCGGAGACGCTGGAACGCTCGGTGGGCAAGATCCGGCGGATCGTGGGCCCGCGGGAGGACCGGGGCTGAGGACCGTCCGGGCTACTGGGCGGCCACGATCCGCTCGACCGCGGCCGTCACCAGCCGCTCGCGCTCGTCCGGGTCGAAGACGTCCGGCAGGGTGAGCTGTTCGACGATCAACCAGTTCAGCGCCAGGTACAACAGCTTGACGGCCGTGGCGTCGCCGGGGAGGCCCGCTTCCTCGTGGTGGCGGACGTTGGCCTCGACGTCGGCACGGACCCGCTCGGTGAGCACCTCGCGGAGCCCGGGCCGGCGGGTGGCCTCCAGCCGGAGTTCGAGCAGGGCGAGGTATCCGGTGCGGAAGGCGGCGACACGCCCCACCAGTTCCCGCATCAGCTCCGCGTAGACCTCCCGGTCGCGCCCTGCGGTCCGCTGCCGGGCGATGAGCTCCTCGTCGGGCTGGAGCCGCTCGTAGACCCGGGCGCCGGCCTGGGTGAGCAGGTCGTCGCGCGAGCCGAAGTAGTTCGACGCGGTACCGACGGGCACGGCGGCCTCGGTGTCCACCGCCCGGAACGTCAGCCCCCGGGCGCCTTCGCGGGCCAGCACCTCGATCGCGGCGTCCACCAGGGCGGCCCGTCGCTGTTCGTTCCGTCTGACCACTGCCACCACTCCACTCGCCGCATCCACCACACCACTTCAGGCAGAGTACTACGCCCGGAGTTCTCCGTGGGTGCACCCCGTACCGGTGTGCGGCCGTCCGGGCACCCCCGCTCCCGCGGTCCGGTCCTTGGACGACGCACACAAACCGGCAACCGGCACCCCCACCGGTGCTCGTCGAGGCGCCCACGGCCGGCTCCCCGACGGGGCGTACCGGGCGGACGCGGCGCGGGACCCGGCCGGGACCGGCCCTGGCCGGGACCGCGTCCCCGTCAGCGCCCCGCCTCCAGCACCGCCATCGCCGCGTTGCCTCCCGGCACACCGCTCACCCCGCCGCCACGCACAGCAGGACATTGGCGTGCCGGGTCTCCACGCCCCAGCGGTCGGTGCCCTCCTGGGCGTACGGCCAGGACAGTTCGCGGTGGAAGACGTTGCCGCCGGGCAGTTCGAGGTCGCGTTCCAGGTCCAGCGGGGACCGGGCCTCCAGACACGGGCGGCCGTCGGCGTCGGTGGCCAGACAGTCCGCGAGGGGTTCGGCCAGATGGGCGTCGAGCTGCGCGAGCGTCGACTCCAGGAGTTCCTCGCGTACGCGTCGTCGTCCCGCTCGAACAGCCTCGCGGGGGTGTGCAGTCCGGACAGGGTGAGGGTCTGGCAGCCCGGGCGGCCAGGTCCGGGCCGAGGATCGTGGGGTCGGTGAGCGAGTGGCAGTAGATCTCCGAGGGCGGCACTGCGGGCGGCTCACCGGCGGCCGCCCGGTCGTGCGCGGCGGCCGGCTGCCCGTCCCCTCGGCGACGTGGAAGGTGCCGGAGAACGCCTCGCGCGGATCGACGGAGGTGCCGCGCGGCTCGTCCGGTGCGGCGACAACTCGCCCGGGTCCGTACGGTGCCGCGACACCCGGTCCGTGCCGTTCACCGACGTGTCAGTTCAGAGTGGCGAGGAACTCCGTGCAGGCCCGTGCGCAGGCGCGGCACGCCTGTGCCGTCTCCTCCGCCCCGGAGTAACCGTCGAACACCTGCGCGCTCTCCAGGCACACCTGGCGACACCACTCCACCTGGACGCGGATGGTCGCCTCGTCCACCTGGTTCTGCTCGGACAGCACCCGGCAGGTCGCGTCGCAGACCTCCGCGCACATGATGCCCTTGCGCCGTACGAGTTCCTGGTTCTCGGTGCCGTCCGGGTCCACGAGGCTCGCCCGCGTCGCGCAGGACCGCGCGCACTCGGTGCATGCCTGGGCGCACGCGAAACGGTCCTCCAGGAACCGGAACAGCTCTTCCTGGGATGTCGTCGTCACGCCGTTCGGGTAGCCGCCGCCAGGGCGGTCAAACCCGGTGCCCGCAGGGGTTCCGCGCGGTTCTCGGGGTCCGCGCCGGGCGCCCGTGCGGCGTGGGAGGCGAACGGGTTGGCGGACGGGACCGGGGGTACCCGCGAGCCATGATGAACACCGCGTGGATGGAAACGGCCGACCTCGCCGCGGGCCGCGGCGCCCTCGGTGCGGGGCTCGTGGTGGCGGGTGTGGTGGTCGTGGCGCTGCTGATCGGCATGTTCGTCCTCGGCAGCCGCCGGGTCAGGAACAGCAAGGTGCGCCGGCCCGGCCCGGAGGAGCAGCCCCGGATGCCCGAGGGCGGACCGGTCCGGGAGACACGGGAGCAGCGGGAGCCGAACGAAATGCCCAGCAGCGACGAGCGGCTGCTGCCGCACGAGCTGAAGGACCACGGCACCGCCGGCAGCCGCACGAGCGCTTCGCAGGAGCGGCCCCGCTGGGACGGGGGCAGCAGCGGGTCGTTCGGCAGCGGCGGACCCGGCGGCCACTGACCGGCCGCCGACCGGTCCGCGCTCCCGGCGGGCCGGTGACGCCGTCCACGGAGAAGTGAAAGTCATGGCGAACCCCCGCCCGTGACATCCCGCCGCTGCCCGGTCACGACCATCGGTCCACCGGCGGACCGGAGAGCCGGATCCGCTCACTGTCCGCCGGCGAGGTCGAGGAGTCGCCGGCCCATGAGCGGCCGCCCGCCGACCGGGTCCCGGCGGCCCGGCCGGCGCAGCTGAACGCGGGTGCCGAGCCGATGCGAGGCGACTCCGGCACGCTGCGCCGGGGCAGAACGCCGGCCGGGCCGGGCCCGTATCACCCGCCGCCTCACCGCAGACGTCCGGCCCGCCGCCGCACGGCATCCCGGACCAGCGGGACGAGCCGGGGGGCCGTACGCAGGCAGGACCGGCCACCGCCCCAGGGCGGGTCGTACGTCCGTCGATCGCCGGGACGCGGTCACGGGCGTACGGCCCGCCCTTTCGCGTGCCCGGGCGGGTGCGCTCGGGGTGAGGTGGATCACAGCGTTCAGGTGCATCGTTTCGCCGGGCCATGAGTCTTTGTCTCAGGTGTAAGGGGTTGTTCGGACACAGGGCGGTGGGCATGGAGCGGTTTCGGGTGGACGGCTTCGACGAGTTCGTGGCCGCCCGCTGGTCGGCGCTGCTCCATGTCGCGCGGCTGCTCACCGGCGGCGACCGGCAGCGTGCCGAGGACCTCGTCCAGGAGGCCCTGGTGAAGCTGTGGTTCGTCTGGCCGAGGGTCGCCGAGCAGGCCCCGGAGGCGTATGTGCGCCAGGTACTGGTGCGGATGGCGGCCCGTTCGGCCCGCCGGCGCTGGTGGGGGGAGCGTCCGATGGGCGAGCTGCCCGACCGGGCCGGACCCGGCGATGTGTCGTCGGCCGTCGCGGAGCGCTCGCGGCTGGAGGCCGCACTGGCGCTGCTGCCGCCCCGGCAGCGGGCCGCGGTGGTGCTGCGCTACTGCGAGGACCTGCCCGAGGGCCAGGTGGCACAGGCCCTCGGCTGCCCGGTGGGCACCGCGCGCTCCCACGCGTCGCGCGGTGTGGCGCGGCTGCGGCAGATCCTGTCCGACTCCGTCAGGCCCGTGAGGTGAGGGGAGAAACGATGGACGACTTCGAGCATGAGCTGTCGCGCATGATGCGCGACAGCCGGCAGCCGGCTCCCTTCCGGTCCGAGCACCAGGAGCGGCTGTACCAGGGCATCCGGGCCCGCCGCCGGTCCCGGATGCTGTGGCGGGCCGGCGGTTCGGCTCTCGCGGTGGCCGGACTGAGCGTCGGGCTGGCCCTGCTGCCCGGCGCCGACTCCCGGTCGCTGCCCGCCGACCGCGGGCCGCTGCCGGCGACCGGCCCGACGCCGCCTCCGGGGCCCACGGCGTCGGCGACGTCCGTCCCGAGCGCGGACCCGAGCGTGTCGCGACCGCCGACGAGCACGTCCGGAACCACGGGCACCGGCACCACGTCGCCCGGGCACGGCGGCGTACCGCCCTCCCTCCCGCCGTCCACCACGCCGAGCGCGACCGGGCGGGACTCGACGGTGCCACCGTCGGCCACGACCGCGCCGACCACCGCCCCGTCGTCCACTCCGCCGGCGCGGTCGCCCTCCGCCACGGCCGACGAGGAGCCGCCCGGCAGCGGTTAGACCGCACCGCCGTCCCCGCCCGTGGGCGAGAGCCGCCCCGGGCCGTGTCCCCGACCATCACTCGGGCGCGTCCGGCATGCCCGCACCGAGGTCACGTCATGCCGTACGCCGGAAGGAGACCGTGAACCCGTCATGAGAACCGCGAGGCGGTCGGCACCGGCCGACCGCCACTCATCCGCCGCGTCCGCGGCACAGGTGGCGCTGCCGCGCCGGGCGCCGCTGCCGGCGTACCATCCGGAACCCGTCCTGGACGTGGTCGTGCCCGTGCACAACGAGGAGAACGACCTGGAGTCCTGTGTCCGGCGGCTCCACGCGCACCTCGCGGAGACCTTCCCCTACGCCTTCCGGATCACCGTCGCCGACAACGCGAGCACGGACCGCACCCCGGCGATCGCCGCGCGGCTGGCCCGGGAGCTGCCGGGGACGGAGTGGATGCGGCTGGCCGAGAAGGGCCGCGGCCGGGCCCTGCACACCGCCTGGTCCCGGTCGTCCGCGCCGGTGCTCGCCTATCTGGACGTGGACCTGTCCACCGACCTGGCGGCCCTGCTGCCGCTGGTGGCCCCGCTGATCTCCGGGCACTCGGACATCGCGATCGGCACCCGCCTGGCCCGCGGTTCCCGGGTGGTGCGCGGACCGAAGCGGGAGCTCATCTCCCGCTGCTACAACGGGCTGCTGCGCGGCACCCTCGCCGTGCGGTTCTCCGACGCCCAGTGCGGTTTCAAGGCGGTACGGCGGGACGTCGCCGAGCGGCTGCTGCCGCTGGTCGAGGACCGGGGGTGGTTCTTCGACACCGAGCTGCTGGTGATCGCCGAACGCGCCGGGCTGCGCATCCACGAGGTGCCGGTGGACTGGGTGGACGACCCCGACAGCCGGGTCGACATCCTGTCCACGGCGCTGGCGGACCTGCGCGGCATGGCCCGGTTGGGGCATGCGCTGGCGGGCGGCCGACTGCCGCTGGCCGTGCTGCGCCGCCCCGGGGAGCTCGACGAGGCCGCCGGGCTGCCGCCCGCGCTGGTCCCGCAGTTGATCCGCTTCGCCGCCGTCGGGGCGGCCAGCACCCTGTTCTACCTGCTGCTGTACAGCCTGCTCCGGCCCGTCACGGGCGCCCAGGCGGCCAACGCGCTCGCCCTGCTGGCCAGCGCCGTCGCCAACACCGCCGCGAACCGGCGGCTCACCTTCGGGGTGCGGGGCCGCACCGGGGTGCTGCGCCACCAGCTCAAGGGGCTGGCGGCGTTCCTGGTCGGCCTCGTCCTCACCAGCGGTTCGCTGGCCGTGCTGCACCGCACGGCGCCCGGGGCCGGGCCCCGGGTGGAGCTGCTGACACTGGTCGCGGCCAACCTCGCCGCGACCCTGCTGCGCTTCCTCCTCCTGCGGGCCTGGGTGTTCCCGGGCCGCCGCTCCCGCCGTACGACAGGATCCCCGACCTCATGACCACCGCCCCGGCCGACCCGGCCCTGTCCCCCGTGCCCGGGTCCGAGGCCGCCTTGCCGGCCGCCCCGGACCCGCGCGCGCGGCTGCGCCGCGCCGTCGCGCACCACGGGCCCGTCCTCGCACTGTACGGCGTGCTGAAGCTGGTGGGCTTCGCCGTCTTCATGTTCCTGCTGGACTCGGCCGGCGACTTCCGCGAGAAGCATCCGCGCTTCGGCGGCGGCGCCCGCCCCTGGGACGTCCTGGGCAGCTGGGACGGCTGGTGGTACCAGCAGATCGCCCTGCACGGCTACGACCCTGCGCTGGAGCCCATACCCGGCGCCACCGGGCTGATCACCCTCGAGGGCAACTCGGCCGCGTTCTTCCCCCTGTACCCGGCGCTGATGCGGATGGTCTCGGAGGTCACCGGGCTCGGCCCGTACGGCGCCGGCATGACCGTGTCGGTCGTGTCCTCCTTCGTCGCGGCGCTCGGCATCCACGCCGTCACGGCCCGGCTGGGCGGGCGCAGGGCCGGTCTGGTCGCCGTGGGGCTGTGGGCCGTGTGGCCCGGTTCCGGTGCGGAGTGGGCGGTGTACTCCGAGTCCGTGTACACGGCGCTGGCCGCCTGGGCCTGCTACGCCGTGATGACCCGCCACTGGCTCACCGCCGGGGTGCTGACCTTCGCCGCCGGGCTCGCCCGGCCCACCGCCGTCACCCTGGTCGCCGCCCTCGCCGTCGCCGGACTGCTCGCGGTGTGGCGCCGCGAGGAGGGGGTCCGCCGCCCGCTGGCCGCGGTGGCGATCGCCCCGCTGGGCGTGGCCGGCTATCTGGGCTGGGTCGGGTACCGGATGGGCGACTGGAGCGGTTACAACAAGCTCCAGGACGGCGCCTGGGCCCACAAGTTCGACTGGGGCCGGCACACTCTCGACGTGCTGACCTCGGTGCCCGTCGGGCACTTCGACTACCGGTTCGCGATGCCCGTGGAGGACCTGATCGGGGTCGGGGTGGTGCTGCTGGTGCCGGTGCTGACGGTGCTGCTGGTACGGCTGCGCCCGCCCGCCGTCCTCGTCGTGTACACGGTGCTGTCGTACCTGATGGTGATGGCCACCCAGCAGTACTTCGGCAACGTCTCCCGCTATCTGCTCCCGCTGTTCCCGCTGTTCGTCCCGCTCGCCCTGGCGATGCGCCGGCTGAAGTGGCCCTCGCTTGCCACGGTGCTGGGCACGGCCGCCCTGGCCTCCGGCTCGTACGCGGGGTACGTCCTGTTCGAACTGGGTGTGCCGTAGTCCTACCGTGGAGAGGCACGGACGCCGGGACGGTGACGCTGTTCCTGTGCGGGGACGTGATGCCCGGGCGCGGGGCCGACCGGGTCCTTCCGCACCCGGGCGATCCCGCGCTGCGGGAGGACCTCCTCCGGGACGCCCGCGGCTGCGTGGAGCCGGCCCGGTCCCCCCGGCCGGTCCCGTTCTCGTGGCCCTGGGGCCGGGCGCTGGAGGTGCCGGCGGGGGCCGCCCCGGACGTGCGGGGCGTCGATCCGGAGACCTCCGTCACACGGAGCGACGCGTTCGCGCCGGGGAAGACCGTCCGCTACCGGGTGCGGCCGGCCCATGTGCCCGCCGTGACGGTGGCGCGGCCCGACGGGTGCGTCCTGGCCGGCAAGCACGTGCCCGGCTTCGGGCGCCCGGGGCTCCGGGGGACGCCGGACGTGCTCCACGGCCCGGGCCTGGGCAGCCGTCCGGGCCGCGCATGGTGCCGCTGCGGGCGCGGCGGATGCGGCCGGCACCCGCCGCGGACGACGAGCGGTCCCGGCTGCGGGCGACGTCCGACCGGATCAGCCGGCGCGGACAGCGTCCTCGGCGCCGACGGCGCGCTCGCCCTCGCCTCCCGGCGACCGTTCCGGCCGCGCCCGCCGGACCGGGCGGACCGGAGGTCCGGCGGGCTGTCGTCCGTCGTGTCGGGCGACGGCCCGCCGGGGGCCGCCGTCACGTCGTCTGAGGCTGCAGGAAGCGGGCCAGCAGGTCGTCCAGGCTCACCATGCCGGTGAGCCGTCCGGAGCTGTCGCGGACCACGGCCAGCGAGGCCCGGCGGCGGCGCAGCAGGTCGATCGCGTCGGCGACCGTGGCGTCGTCCGTCAGCTCGGGCACCGGGCGGGCCAGGGAGCGGGCGCCGGCCGCCCGCTCCCTGGCGCGCGCCACCACGGCGTCACGGGCGTGCACCGAGCCGAGCACCACGCCGTGCTCGCGGACCAGGAGCCGGGTGCGGTCGCGCTCCGCGGCGACGCGCAGGATCTCGTCGACGTCGGCGCCGCCGTCCACCGAGACGATCTCGGACGCCGGCACCTGCAGCTCCCGCACCGGGGTCTGCGGTTCGGTCAGCGAACGCGTCAGCAGCTCCGAGTCCATCTCGCTGATCAGGCCGAGCCGCTCGGACTCCGCCACCAGGTGGGTGAGCTGTTCCCGGTTGTGGACCGAGGCCAGCTCGTCGCGCGGGGTGACCCGGCACAGCCGTACGAGGGCGTTGCTCACCGCGTTGAGCAGCCGGATCAGCGGCCGCACGGTCCTCACCACGGCCCGGAAGGGCGGCGACAGCAGCATCGCGGACCGCTCGGGGTGGGCGATGGCCCACGACTTGGGGGCCATCTCGCCGACCACCATGTGCAGGAACACGACCACGATCATGGCGACGGCGAAGGCGACGCCGTAGCCGACCGCGCTCGGCAGGCCCAGCTCGTGCAGCAGGGGGTCGATTTCGTGGGAGATCGCGGGCTTGGACACCGAGCCGAGGCCCAGGGTGCACACGGTGATGCCGAGCTGGGCGCCGGCCAGCATCAGGGACAGTTCACGCATACCCGCCAAAGCCGCTCCGGCGCCGCGTCGGCCCTCGGCCGCGGCTTTCTCCATGCGGTGCCGCTTGGCGGCGACCAGCGCGAACTCGGCGGCCACGAAGAATCCGCTGCCGATCAGCAGCAGCACGGTGACGAAGAGCGCCATCGGGAAACTCATGCCTGCTCCTGCGTCTCACGGGCCGTCCGCTCGATGCGCACGCGGTCGGGTACGTGCCGGTCGAGGGTGTGCACATCGATCACGGCGGCGCCGTCGGGCAGCTCGACCGTGAGCCGGTCCCCGACGGCGGGGAAGCGGCCGAGCCGGTCGACGATCAGGCCGGCCACGGTGTCGTAGTCCTCCTCCTCGGGCAGTCCGACGCCGGTGACCTCGGCCACCTCGTCCAGCCGGCGGCCCGCGTCCACCAGCCAGCCGTCGCCGTCCGCGACGGCGACCGCGGTGACGGTGTCGGTCTCGTCCGCGATGTCGCCGACGAGTTCCTCGGCGATGTCCTCGTAGGTGACGATGCCGGCCACACCGCCGTGCTCGTCCAGGACGACCGCGAACTCGTCGCCCCGTTCCCGCATCTGGATCACGGCGTCGGGCAGCGGAAGGGTGTCCGGCAGCAGCAGGGGACGCCGGGCGAGAGCGCCGGCCGTGGTGGCGGTGAACCGGTCGGCGGGCAGGCGCATCAGCTCGGCCACGCCGAGGACGCCGCCGACGTCGTCCGGGTGGTCGCCGAGCACCGGGTAGTTGGAGTGGCCGTGCTTGGCGATGAGGTCGACCGCTTCGGCTGCGGTGGCGTCCTCGCGGACGAAGACGGCGTCCACGCGGGGCACCATCACCTCGTCCAGCGTCCGGTCGGAGAACTCCAGGGCGTGGTCGAGCAGCGCGGCGGTGTCCTCGGGCAGTGCGCCCTGCTGGTGGGACTCGCCGATCAGGTGGCCCAGCTCCTCCAGGGTGGCGCCGTGGTGCAGCTCCTCCACCGGTTCGATGCCGACCCGGCGCAGCAGCCCGTTCGCCGCCGCGTCGAAGACGTGCACGAGGGGGCCGACGACCTTCAGGTAGGCGAGCGTGGAGCCGGCCAGCGCCTTCGCCAGCCGTTCCGGCACGGCGATGGCGAGGTTCTTCGGGGCCAGCTCGCCGAGCACCATCTGCACGACCGTGGCCAGCACGAAGGCCAGCACGACCGCGATGCCGCTCACGGCGGCGCCGGGGATGCCGACACCGGACAGTACGGGCCGCAGCAGTGCGGAGACCGAGGGCTCGGCGATGAAGCCGACGACCAGTCCGGTCACGGTGATGCCGAGCTGGGCGCCCGACAGCATGAAGGACAGCCGCTCCAGCACCTTCAGGGCGCGGGCGGCCCTGCGGTCCCCGGACTCGGCCTCGCGCGCCAGGGCGAGGCGGTCGGCGGAGACGTAGGCGAATTCCTGGGCGACGAAGTATCCGGTGCCGGCGGTCAGGACGAAGACGGCCAGCAGGCCGAGGAGGGCGTTCGCGGCACTCATCGAACACCGTCCCGCCGCGTGCCGTGCTCAGGAGGTGCCTGGCGGGACGGTCGGGGACTGTGCCCCGGGGGGTCCGTCGGTCTGGCGGACAAGGACGTGCTCCTTCAGTGGGTGTGCAGTGTGGCAACGGCTCCGGCCGACGTGTTGTTCCCGGTCGG
>NZ_JAHWZY010000028.1:0-94124 GCF_041380215.1 Streptomyces pimonensis | reverse complement strand
GCCCCCCGGGGGGGGGGGGGGGGGGGGGGCGCCCCCCCGGGGGGGCCCCCCCGCCCGGGCCGGGGTGACGAGGGAGCGCCCGGTGATCCTCACGGCTCCCAGGACGCCGATGCGCAGGGGCTCCCGGCCGGGCCCGCTCATGCCTGCCGTACCTCCCCGATCGTGACGGGACGGTGCTCGTGCAGGGACAACGTGCACGCCTCGGCGACCCAGCCCGCCTCCAAGGCGTCAAAAACCGTGCACGGCGAGGGCAGGGAGCCGGCCACGACCTCGGTGAACGCGGCCAGTTCGGCGCGGTAGGCGGCCGTGAACCGGTCCATGAAGAAGTCGTGCGGGGTGCCCGCAGGGAAGGTCGCGCCCGGCTCCACCGACCGCAGCGGCAGTTTGTCCTCCAGTCCCACCGCGATGGAGTCCGCGAAGCCGTGGATCTCCATGCGGACGTCGTAACCCCGGCCGTTGTGACGGCTGTTGGAGACCACGGCGAGAGTGCCGTCATCCAGGGTGAGGACCGCGCCGGTGGTGTCGGCGTCGCCCGCCTCCCTGATGCAGTCGGCGCCCCGGTTGCCGCCGGCCGCGTACACCTCGGTCACCTCGCGGCCGGTCACCCAGCGGATGATGTCGAAGTCGTGCACCGAGCAGTCCCGGAAGATGCCCCCGGACGCGGCGACGTACGCGGCCGGCGGGGGCGCCGGGTCCAGCGTGGTCGAGCGCACGGTGTGCAGCGTGCCCAGCTCCCCGCTCCGTACGGCCGCCCGCGCGGCGGCGAAGCCCGCGTCGAAACGGCGGTTGAAGCCGATCTGGACCGGCACGTCACGGCCCTCGACCGCCTTCAGCACCGCCACACCCTCGGCCATGGTGCGGGCCACCGGCTTCTCGCAGAAGACGGGCACGCCCGCCTCCACACAGGCCAGGATCAGCGCCGGGTGCGCGTCGGTCGCGGCGGCGACGACCACACCGTCCACCCCGGCGGCGAGCAGCGCCTCGGGGGAGTCCGCGACCTCGGCACCGAACCGCTCGGCGGCGGCCTTCGCGGCGTCCGCGAACGGATCGGAGAAGACGAGGGACTCGACGGCGCCGAGTCCGGAGAGGGTCTCGGCGTGGAAGGCGCCGATGCGGCCGAGGCCGAGGATTCCGATGCGCATGGGGGACGGTGCTCCTTGCTTGCGGGTTCGTACGAGCGGGGTGTGCGGAAAGGCCGGTCGAGGCCGCCGAGGACGTTCCGGTCCCAGTCGATCACGGAACCGGTGCGCCCGGCCTGGCGAAGTGGCCGCCGGCGCCCGGGGTGTGCTGCCCGGCGATCAGGGCGTCGAACACGGCGGTGGTCCGGTCCACCACGGCCGGGTCGGCGAAGGCCCCGCGGATCACCACGGTGCCGGGGCCGTCCGCGAACGCGCGCACCGGCTCGGCCTGGACGGCACGGCGGTCGGCGAGGGCGAGCCGGTAGGCGTCGTACGGCGGCATGTTCCGCTCGACGGCACTGGCGCGCGGGTGGTCGGCCAGGTCGGTCGACTGCTCCACCAGAAAGCGGAAGGCGTCGAGACCGCAGTCCTGCTCGGACAGCCGGGCGGCCGGCACGGGCGTCTGCCGGTAGGCGGAGGCGGACATGGGCCGTCCCTTCGGGTCACGGAGCGACGCGGCTGATGCCATTCTTGTCCGTACAAACCCTTCGAACAACCAGCGGGAAGCCATCAGGAACCCCTCAGGAGCCGATGCGGGCCACCCCTTCCCTCTCCGGGAAACCGCACGTCAGGCCGAGGTGAGCGAGGCCACGGTGGACCGGGTCCTCAACGGCCGGGGAGGAGTGCGGGAGAGCACCGCGCGAGGCCTGCCACCTGGTGATGCGCCCACGGAGCCCTGCCGCCGGCCGGACCCGCCCTCCCCTCCGCCGTCCAGGTCGTGACCCCCTGCAGCATGCCGCCCCCGACGTCGGCGGGGTGACGGCCGGGCGTGCGACCGCGCAGCCCCGTCCCTGAGGGCCGCGCCCCAGACCCCTGTTCGCGCGTCCGGGGCGGAGGGGCAGCGCCCCTCGTGGACGGGACGGGGAGGGGCGGCGGGCGAGGAAGACGTCAGCGCGCCGGCGCGTCCACCGTCACCCAGGCCCCGCTCTCCGCGGACCGCGCCATCGCGTCCAGCACCGTGGCGCTGTGCACCGCGTCCGCCAACGTGGCCCCGTACGGCACACCCTCCGCGACGGAGCGCAGGAAGCGGTACGCCTCGATCACCTTCAGATCGTCGTAGCCCATGGCGTTCGCGGCACCCGGCTGGAAGGCGCCGAACTCCCCGTGCCCCGGGCCGACGTGGACCGTGCTGACGGGCTGGTCCTGGTAGGCGGCGCCCCGGCTGACGCCCAGCTCGTTCATCCGGCGGAAGTCCCAGAACACCGCCCCCTCGGTGCCGTGCACCTCGAAGCCGTAGTTGTTCTGCTCGCCGACCGACACCCGGCAGGCCTCCAGCACCCCGCGCGCACCGGAGGCGAACCGCAGCAGACAGCTGACGTAGTCCTCGTTCTCCACCGGGCCGAGTTCACCTCCGGCCGCGCGGGAGTGACCGGCCGTGGCGCCCGCGGGACGGGCCCGCTCGGGCACGAAGACCGCCGTGTCCGCGGTCAGCGAGGCGATGTCGCCGAGCAGGAAGCGGGCCAGGTCCACACCGTGCGAGGCCAGGTCGCCGAGCACCCCGCTGCCCCCGCGCTCCCGCTCGTAGCGCCAGGTCAGCGCCCCCTCGGGATGAGCCGCGTAGTCGCTGAAGAGACGGATGCGGGCATGCGTGACGGTGCCGATGTCACCGGAGGCGATCAGCTCGCGGGCCGCCTCGACGGCGGGCGCGTTGCGGTAGTTGAAGCCGACCGCCCCCTGGACTCCGGCCCCGGCGACCGCGTCCGCGACCGCGCGGGCGTCGTCCGCGCCCAGGCCCACCGGCTTCTCGATCCAGATGTGCTTGCCGGCCCCGGCCATCGCCACACCGATCTCGCGGTGCAGGAAGTTCGGGGCGGTGACGCTGACGGCCCGCACCCGGGGATCGGCGGCCACCTCCCGCCAGTCGCGGGTCGTCGAGGCGAACCCGAACCGGTCGGCGGCCTCCTCGGCCCGGCCCGGCACCTCCTCGGCGACCGTGATCAGCTCCGGACGCAGGGCGAGCTGCGGATAGTGGTGCCGCACGCGTGCGTACGCCTGGGTGTGCACCCGCCCCATCCAGCCGAATCCGACGACGGCGACGCCCAGCGCATCCACCATGAAAGCCTCTTTCCGGCCCGGTCCGTGTCCTGTCCGCTCACCCTCTGCGGGGATCCGGCATCCTGTCAACCTTTTGACAGGACAATGCGTGCCGGGAGGGAGGGCCGCCGTATGAGGGGTGAGCTCTCCCGCTTCGCCAGTCCTCCCACCGGCGGCCCGGCGGACTTCACCACGGCCGTCGGCGCCCCCCGCCCACAAACCGCCGACCGCGCGTACGCCGTCGGCCGCGCGCCTGCGTCCCCGTGCCGCCGTGTGCATGAGGTACTGTTGACCTGCGTGATCACGCGGTTCGCCGCGCGAGTCGCATCGGGACGTGGCGCAGCTTGGTAGCGCACTTGACTGGGGGTCAAGGGGTCGCAGGTTCAAATCCTGTCGTCCCGACGGAAGTCGGCAGGGGGCCGTACCGGAACCATCCGGTACGGCCCCCTGCGTCGCGCGTGGGCCGGGGGCGTCAGTCGCCCTCCCCGAAGGCGGCTGACGTCCCCCGGCCGCTCCCCCGGCGCCGGAAATGGCTCTGGTGTGCGCGGCCGGTGCCGTCACCAGCACATGACCGCCGTCTCGCCCGGACCCCACGCGGAGTACAGGCGGACACGGACGTAATAGCGGCGGCCCTTGACCAGCCGGGCCGTGACGGCCGCGTCGTGCGCGGTCCCCCCGTCGTCGTGACCGGCGAGGAAGCGGGGCTCCCCGTCCCGCTCCTCGAAGAGCACGACGACCCGGTCGGCCGCACCGAAGGTGCCCACCGTGTAGTCGCGGGTCTCCGGCGGATCGATACGGAAGTCCGCCTGCTCACCGGGGCCCAGGCCCAGCGGCACCGAACGGAACGGCACCAGTGGCGGTGGCCGCGGCGGATCGGCCGGCGGATACCGGCGGAGCACGAACTCCTTGTCGGCGGGGGAGAGGGTGCCGGGCGGGTGCACACCCCCGTGGTACTGCTCCGGCTCCAGGATCAGCCCCGGCGGCAACGCGTACTGCATGATCGACTGTGGGTCCCAGACGGAGCCGTTGACCTCGTCCGGGCCGAGCCTGCGCAGGATGTTGTGGTACGTCCTGTCCCGGTCCCAGTGGTTCGGCGGGCCCGCCAGCTCGGCGTACACGGCCTCGTCGTCCCAGTGGATACCGGCGTACGGGCTCTGGTGCTCGTGCAGCATGCCCAGTGCGTGCCCGATCTGGTGCAGGACGGTGGCGCGTTCACCGGGTGCGGTCAGGTCCCAGCCGAAGTTCATGGTGCGCTCGTGCACGCCGACGCGGAGCGCGTCCCTGCCCACGGCCGACCAGGTGCCGTCACCGAGCTGGAACCCGACGCGCAACTCCGCCTCGGTGCGGTCGCGGACCTCGGTGAACGTCAGCCCCAGCCCGAGCCCCCGCCACTCCTCGAAGCACTCGCGCACGACGTCCTGCTGCTCCTGGGCCCCGCCCCACGGAACCCACCGGGTCCGCCCGGTCCCGGGCACGGCGATCTTCGACCCCGCGGTGTCGCCGTCGAAGAGGCAGTAGTGCAGCACGGTGCCGTTGACCCACAGCCGCCGCCCGCCGAGCAGCGCGCCGAGCCGCTCGGTGGCCAGGCCCGGCGGATACGCGGGGTCCGGCTGCGGCGGCAGCGAGCAGTGGCGAGCGGTCATGGGTCACAGACTGCCGTGCGGTGGGGCCGGGCGCCTGAGTCGGGGTCTGCTCAAGTGGCCCTGTATCAGATCTGAGTACCCGTGCTCCTGTTCTCGTGACGACTACACGACGGGATGCCACCGGACCGTACGAGCCGAACGGGAAGGAGGCCACGATCCTCCGGCCGCCCTGGCCGTTCACCGGACGGGAGGACGAACTCGCCCTGGTGCGGCGCTCGCTGACCGGCGCGGGGCGCGGTCTCGTGGTGACCGGACCGGCGGGACGGGGCAAGACCCGGCTCGTCACCGAGGCGGTGCGGAGCGCCGACTGCGCCCGTGTCACCGGGACGCCGCAGACCCGGCACCTGCCCTTCGCCGCCTTCGCCCCGCTGCTGCCCGACCCCGTCACCCTGCACCACGCCCTGCGGCGCCTGTCCGGTGCGCGCACACTGTTCGTCGACGACGCCCATCTGCTCGACGACGCCTCCGCCGCCCTGGTCCACCAGCTCGCCGCGCACGGACGCGCCCGGCTGCTGGTCGTCGTCGCCGACGGTGAGCCGGTGCCCGCCGCCGTGTCCCGGCTGTGGACCGGCGAGTTGCTGCCCCGCCTCGCCCTGCCGCCACTGCCACGGGAGGACACCGCCAGGCTGCTCGCGGCGGGCGGGGGCCCCGCCCCGGAGCCGCTCACCGCGAACCGGCTGCACCGGCTGTGCGACGGGGATCTGCGACTGCTGCGGGACCTCCTGGACGCGGTGCGCGGACACGGCCGGCTCACCGGGGTCCCGGGCGCCTGGGAATGGCGCGGCCCGCTGCCCCTGGCCCCGGCCGTACGCGAACGCGCCGACCGTCTCCTGGACCGCGCCCGCTTTGAGGAGCGCGAGACGCTCGACCGCCTCGCCTTCGCCGAACCCCTGCCGCTCGACGACGCCGGCCTCGACCTCACCGTCCTGGAACGGCTGGAGACCGCGGGCCTGGTCCACGTCGACCACCACGGAGGTGTCCGCCTCGCCCACCCCCTGCACGGACCGGTCCTCCGGGCCGCCGCCGGCAGGCGGCGCGCTCGCCGGCTCGCCCGCGCACCGGAGGACTGCGCCCCCGCCCTGGACGCCGAGTCGGCGGAGCTGACCCGGCGGATCGAACGGGCCGACGTGACGGAGGCCTCGGCGCCCGTCGGGGACTGGCTGGTGGGCGAGGGGATTCCGGTCCCGGCCGGGTACGCGGCCCTGCGCGCCCGGTACGCACGGCTGCGAGGCGCACTGCGGGAGGCGGCCGCATGGGCACGTGAGGGGCTGCGCACCGCTCCCGCCGACCCGGCCTGCCGCACCCAACTCACCCTCGCGGAAGGGACTCCCGAGGCGGACGGCGACCCGTACGACGCCGTACGCCTGGGCGTCCCCGAACGGGCCGCCGGCCGGCTCACCGGAGTCTTCGCCGACCACGCCGACGCCCTCGCGCGGGCCGACGGACCCGCACTGGACCGGGTGGGCGAGGAGTTCGAGCGGCGCGGCTTCCTGCTGTTCGCCGCGGAGGCGCACGCGCAGGCCGTCTCCGCCCACCGGGAACCGCACGCCGCCCGCACCGCGCGCACGCGCGCGGTCGCTCTCGCCCGCCGCTGCGAGGGTGCCCGCACGCCGGCGCTCGCGGGCCTCGTCCTCGGTGAACTCACCGCGCGTCAGCGGCAGGTCGTCGCGCTGGCCGCGGAGGGGCTGAGCAATCGGCAGATCGCGGAACGCCTCACCCTCTCCGTCCGCACGGTGGGCAACCACCTGTACGGGGCGTACACCCGGCTGGGGACCACCGTGCCCCGGCAGATCGCCTGACGGCGGCCGCGGGTGGGCCGTCGCTGGTCGCACGGTTCCCCGTGCCCCCTGAGGTGGGTCGGCCGCACCGACCTCACAGGGGCGCGGGGGACCGTGCGAGCATCCGCCGGCCGCCCGCGGCCGCCCACGGCTGCATCACGCCGCCCCGAAGGCGGTGAAGGCCCATCCTGTGGCCCGGTGCAGCGCGTCCGGCGGCAGCGCGGCGCGGGCGTCGCGCAGGGCCTCCGCCAGGGAGAGGCCGGTGCCGAGGGACTCGTGGAGGGCGACCATGAGGGGGACCACCGCCGCGTCGTTGACGGGGGCGCTGCACGCCACCACCCCCGCCGTGCCCAGCGGCAGCAACGCCGTGACCAGGCCGAGGAGTTCGTCGGCGCCCACCGTGGCGAACCGCGCGGTGTCGCAGCAGGACAGGATGATGCGGTACGGGCTGCGGTCCAGCCGCTCGAAGTCGTGCACGATCAGCGGCCCGTCGGCCATCCGCAGGGACGAGAACAGCGGACCGTCCGCGCGGAACGCGCCGTGCGCGGCGATGTGCGCCAGCCCCGCCCCGTCCAGCTCCCGCAGCACGCGCGGCACCGTCGCGTCGTCGCGCTCCAGGAGGGTCGCACCGCCGTAGCGGCCGGCCAGCTCGGACACCTCCGCGCCGCCCGTCGCGAGCCCCGGACCGCGCACCAGCACCTGGCGGTCCCCGGGCGGCGGCGCCGTCTCCCTCGCGCGCAGCCAGCTGCTCGCCGACGGCGACACGCTCAGCACCCGCTCCCGCAGCGAGGGCAGCAGCGCCCACGGCACCCGGTGCAGCCGTCCCGGCGGCACGATCACCACCGGGCCGTCACCGAGGTGCGCCGCGGCCGGACCCAGCAGCAGCTCCTCCAGCCGGCGGCCCGCGGCCTCCACCACCGGCAGCCGCGCCCGCGCCCCCGGATGGGCCAGCCGCCGCAGCCCCGCCTGTACGTGCTCGGCCTCGCTCTCCGCCGCCGCCAGCGGCCCCGCCTCGAACCGCCGCACCCTGCCCCGCCCGCACAGCAGCACCTGCACCCGCCCGTCGAGCACGGCGAGTTCCACCAGCTGCCCGTCGTCGTCGCCCAGCCGGGCGAGCAGCCGGCCGACGTCGAAGCGGTCCCCGCCGTCGGGCGCCCCGCCCCGCATGTGCAGCGTCCGGGAACGGATCTCCCGTTCCAGCCGCCGCTGCTCCCGCTCCAGCGCAGGCACGGGCCTGCCCTCCATGCGGGCCTCCTCCGCACGGGCGGCGATCTCCCGGTAGGCGGTCATGCCGCTGAGCAGCGCCGGGTCGGCCGGCGGCCGGGTGGGCGGTGCGGACAGCGCGGTGGCCCGCCAGCGTTCGCTCCACACCAGCAGCCGCCGCGGCCCGCCCGAGACCACACTGGCCTTCTGCGCGAGCGCGGCCAGCTCCGCGCCCTGCGCGGTGGCGCGGGCCCGCAACTCCGAGGCGCCCAACGTCATCCGGTGGTCGTCGAGCACGTCCAGGCCGCGCCGGCAGGCCTCCAGCACGCCCCGCGCGGATCCGGCGGCCTGCGCGCGCAGCGCCTGCGCCGCCCAGCCCGTCATCCGCGCGAGCGGCGGCCCGCCGCGTCTGCTTCGCGCGGCGACCGCGAGATGCCGCTCCGCGTCCGCCGTCCAGCCCAGGTCCAGCGCGATCCGGCCCGCGAGCAGGGAGGCCTCCGGGGCGGCCGGGGCGCCGAGCGCGGCCAGCCTCTCCGCCACCGCCGCCGCGTCCGCGACCAGTCGGCCCGAACCGCGCCCGGCCGCGTGCCGGGCCCCGATCAGCACCAGCCGCGCGTGCGTCTCCCACCAGGTGCGCCGCTGCCCCGCGAACAGCCGCACCGCGAGCGCCGCGCGCGCGATCGCGGTCTGCGGCTCGCCGGCCAGCCGGGCCGCCCGCGCGGCGGCCAGCAGCAGCTCCGCCCTGCGCGTCGACTGCCCGCCGATGCCGTCCAGCGCCCGGAGCGCCGCGTCCGCCTCGGCCAGCGCCTCCGCGGCCAGCCCGGCCGCCATCAGCACCTCGCAGCGCCGGATGTTCAGCATGAACGTCGGCGTGCCGAGCTTGGCGTACCGTTCCTCCGCCTCGTCGAGCAGCCGCAGCGCCGCCGGGACGTCGCCCGCGCGGAACGCGGCCAGCCCCCGGCTCTCCACCGCGTCCGCCTTGTCGTGCTCCTGGCCTGTGGTGTCCCACAGCGCCTCGGCCGCCGTGAAGTCGGCGTTCGCCCGTTCCACCGAACCCAGCGCCAGATGCACCGTCGCCCGTAGCGTCAGCGCCCGCGCCGTCCAGATCACGTCCTCGGCCTGCCGCAGTACGGGAACGGCCCGCCGTACGTCCTCCAGGGCCTCCCTGTGATGGCCCAGCACCCACCACGAGTACGCCCGGCGGAACAGCACCCGCGCGCGCGTGTGCCCGGTGCCGCGCTCGACGCCGCGCCCCAGCGCGTCCATGCCCTGCCGGGTGCGCCCCGCGTGCACCAGCGCGACCCCGAGCGTGGCGAGGACGTCCGCCTCCCGCTCGGCCGAGTCCGCGCGCGCCGCCCAGGCCCGGGCCCGGCGCAGATGGGTCAGGGCCAGCCGCATGTCGCCGAAGTCCCGCTGCCAGATGCCGATCACCTGATGGGCGACGGAGGCGTGCAGGGGCGGTGGACGGTCGCCCAGTACCTCCTCCGCCCTCGCCAGCGCCTCACCCGGGGCGGCGAACACCATCGGCAGCAGTTCCAGCACCGTGTCGCTTCCGGCTGTCACCCCACGATGGTAGTGGTCCGCGACCACGCCTCACAGATGTGACGGTGTATCAAAAGCCCGGTTCACGGCTCTGCATACACGACAGCTCCGCGGCACCGGCCGCCGTCGCACCAGTGGAGGACACGCCATGGCACCACAACGATTCCGCGAGCAGTTCGCACAGATCCAGCGCTCGATGCCCGACGTCCCCCTGGCGGTGGGGCCGGACGACGCGGGCGAGTTCCTCTACGAGAAGGGCGTGATCCTCGCCCGTGACGGAGAGGAGGCCCGCGTCGTCGAGGACACCGTGCGACAGCACTTCACCACGTTCGCCGGCCTCGCCCCGGACCAGGTGCGCCGGACGAGCCCGCAGACCAACCGCTCGGGCATCACCCGTATCCGGGTCGCCGACCCCGGCCAGGGCGACGGCAGCGGCGATCCGGCGGTCGCGGGAGCGCTGCGCGCGCTGTCGGCGACCGAGGACCGCGCCGGACGCCGGCTGGTCAGCCGCAACCACGTCGTGTCGATCGCGGTCAACGCCTGCCCGGGCGACGAGCCCGTGCCCGTACCGCGCGGCGGGCAGCCCAACCCGGCCGCCGCCGACGCCGTGCACGACCCGGACACCGCCGTCGGCGTGCTCGTCATCGACACCGGCCTCATGCACGACCACCGCTCCTACCCGCTGCTCGCCCACACCCGGGGCGACGCCCAGGTCGCGGAGTGCGACGGCGAGGGGATCCTCCAGCAGTACTGCGGCCACGGCACGTTCATCGCCGGACTCGTCGCCGCCGTCGCCCCCAACACCGACGTCACCGTCCGCGGCACGCTGAACGACGCGGGCGCCGTCCTGGAGTCCGAGTTCGGCGAGAAGCTCTTCGAGGCCGTCGACCGGGACGGGTGGCCCGACGTCATCAGCCTCTCCGCCGGCACCTCCAACGGCCGTACCGACGGCCTCCTCGGCGTCGACGCCTTCATGCGGGAACTGCGCGAGCGGCCCACCCTGCTGGTCGCCGCGGCCGGCAACAACGGCAGCGCCACCCCCTTCTGGCCCGCCGCCTACGCCGATCTGCCCGGCTACGAGAACGCCGTGCTGTCCGTCGGCGCGCTGCGCGAGGACGGCGAGTTCGGCGCCTGCTTCAGCAACCACGGCGGCTGGGTGAAGGCCTACGCGCCCGGTGAGCGTCTCGTCAGCGCCCTCACCGGCTTCGAGACGCCCGTCCCGTACGTGTACCAGCACTCCACCTACGACGCCTGCCGCTACGGCTTCACGTACGCCTGCACATGTCGTCACCCGCGTCACACCGGCGTGCTGAGCGAGGACGGCGGCTCCGGAAAGCCGGACCAGGTAATGTTCGAAGGGCTCGCCCAGTGGAGCGGGACCTCGTTCGCCACCCCCGTCGCCGTCGGCATGATCGCCGCCCACATGACCACGCAGGCGGAGGCCGACCCGCGCAAGGCCTGTCGGCAACTGCTCGACGCCACCACCGAGTACGCACAGGTGCGCGGGGCGCACGTCCCGGCGCTCCTCCCGCCCACCTGGCGCCCCGCGCAGGTCTCCTCATCCTCGGTACGGGCATGAGGAGCGGAGTCGTCCCCTCCACGGCGTACGATGACGTGCCGTACACGAGGGGTGGGACCGTGGAGCGTACTGAAGTCGGCGCGTTGGTCCGGTCCGCTGTCGACGGCGACGCGGCGGCCTGGAAGGCGATCGTGGAAGGGCTGGGCCCGCTGGTGTGGTCCGTGGTGCGCGCGCACCGGCTCTCCGACGCCGACGCGCACGAGGTCTACCAGACCGTGTGGTTCCGTTTCGCCCAGCACCTGGGACGGATCAGGGAACCCGACAAGGCGGGCTCCTGGCTGGCCAGTACCGCGCGGCACGAGTGCCTGAAGGTGCACAGGGAGGCGCGCCGGCTGGTGCTGACGGACGATCCGCAGCTGCTGGACCGGGTCAGCGAGGACGGCGTACCGGAGCAGTCGCTGCTGGAGGCGGAGGAGGCGCAGGCGCAGAGCGAACGCGTGCGGTGGTTGTGGCAGGAGTTCGAGGAACTGGGCGATCGGTGCAGGCAGTTGCTGCGGGTGCTGATCGCCTCGCCGCCGCCCAGTTATCAGGAGGTGTCCGCCGCGCTCGACATCGCGGTGGGCAGCATCGGGCCGCTGCGCCAGCGTTGTCTGCGTCGGCTGCGGGCCCGGCTCGAGGCACGGGGGACGATGTGAGCGACATGACCGACGACGCGGAATTCGACTTCGACAGCGGGCTGCTGGAGGAGGAGCTCCGGCAGGCGGCAGCCGTCCTGGACCCGATGCCTCCCGCCCTGCTGCAGATCGCCGTCGACGCCTACGCGCTGCACGACCTCGACGCCCGCGTGGCCGAGCTGACCTTCGACTCACTGGCCGACGCCGTCCCGGTCAGGGGCGCCACGGGCGTGCCACGCATGCTCACCTTCACCGCCGGTGAGGTGACGCTGGACGTCGAGGTGACCGAGGAGGGCCTGATGGGCCAGGTGCTGCCGCCCGGGCCGGCCCGCATCGAGGTGCTCGGCGGTCCGCAGGCCGCCGTCCCGCTCACCGCCGACGACCTGGGCCGCTTCACCGCCGCCCCGCCCTCCGGCCCCTTCGCCCTGCGCCTGCGCACCGACGACGACGTGGTCGTCACGGAGTGGCTCCGCGCCTGAGCCCGCCGGGCCCGCGGCTCCCGAGGACCCCGTCCCCGCGCCGTGCACGTCGACGGGCGGGAACACCGCGCCACGGACAGCGGCCGGACCGTGCCGACCACCGTTCCCGTGCGGGGCGCCGGCCCGCGGTGCCGTCCGGGGCCGGCCCGGCCGCGTGATGCGGCCGTCCCTCGCCCGAGTGCGCGGGGCGGCGGCCGCCGGCGTCAGCGGGAAGCCGCGTCGATCAGGGCGGTGAGTGCCGAGGCGAGGCGGGGCAGGCCCGGTCCTGCGGGGCCGCCCGGTTCGGTCATGTAGGTGTCCCTGCGGATCTCCACCATCAGGGCGGACACCTCCGCCCGCCTGCCGTGGAACTCCAGCGGCACGTACGCCCCGGCGAACGGGCTGTCCAGTCCCGTCTCCCCGCACGGCGCGAACGCCTCGCGGGCGGCGTCGAGCAGCGCGGACGGGGTGTGGAAGGAGTCGGTGCCCAGGCAGACCTCCGGCCGCGGCCCGACCCCGTGCAGCTCGTAGGGCAGCGGCGCGCTCGGATACGAGTGCACGTCGATGATCACGGCCCGCCCGGTCGCCGCGAGCCGGCCGGCGACGGCTTCCGTCATCGCCCGCGCGTACGGCCGGAAGTACCGCTCGATCAGCGGCCCGGGGTCGAAATCGTCGGGCCGCAGCACGTCCTTGTGCGTGGTCCGGGTGTAGACCGCGCCCATCCCGACGGCCAGCATCTCCTCCCGCTCGTCCGGGAACCGCTCGGGATCGACGACCAGCCGCGACAGCCGGTTCACGAACCGCCACGGCGCGAGGCCGGCCGCCCGGGCCGCCTCCTCGGCGATCGACGCGGTGTGCGAGTCGGTGATGTGATCGAGCTCCCGCTCGAGACCGGCGTCCTCCAGCACGATCCCGGCCCGCACGTCCCCCGGTATCTCCCGGGCGGAATGCGGCACGTGCAGGATCACGGGGGAGTCCGGATCACCGGGGGCGAACGCGAAGGAGGGCGGCACATCGGTCATACGGCTGCTCCAGGGACTGTCAGTGGTGCACGACGTGATCAAGATGCCACACGCCACTGACAACGCCGCCCGGAAGACGGCTGCGCCCCGGCCGGGCACCTGGCCGGCCGGGGCGGAACGCGCGGGTTGATCGCGTCAGCTCAGCGACGCCAGCGCCTCGTTCCACGTGGTGGACGGGCGCATGACCGCGGCGGCCCTGGCCGGGTCGGGCCGGTAGTAGCCGCCGATCTCGGCGGGCGTGCCCTGGACGGCGTTCAGCTCCTCGACGATCCTCGCCTCGTTGGCGCCGAGCGTCTCGGCGAGCGGGGCGAAGACCTTCGCCAGGTCCGCGTCGTCGCGCTGCGCGGCCAGCTCCTGCGCCCAGTACAGGGACAGGTAGAAGTGGCTGCCGCGGTTGTCGATGCCGCCGACGCGACGGGTCGGGGACTTGTCCTCGTTGAGGAAGGTCGCCGTGGCGCGGTCGAGGGTGTCGGCGAGGACCTTGGCCCGGGTGTTGCCCGTGGCCTCGGCGCACTGCTCCAGGGAGGGCACCAGCGCGAAGAACTCACCGAGGGAGTCCCAGCGCAGGTAGTTCTCCCTGACCAGCTGCTGCACGTGCTTCGGCGCGGAGCCGCCGGCGCCCGTCTCGAACAGACCGCCGCCCGCCATCAGCGGGACGACCGACAGCATCTTGGCGCTGGTGCCCAGCTCCAGGATGGGGAACAGGTCGGTGAGGTAGTCGCGCAGCACGTTGCCGGTCACCGAGATGGTGTTCTCGCCGCGGCGGATGCGCTCCACCGACAGCTTGGTCGCCTCGACCGGGTTCAGGATGCGGATGTCCAGGCCCTCGGTGTCGTGCTCCGGCAGGTACTGCTTCACCTTGGCGATCAGGTTGGCGTCGTGCGCGCGGTCCTCGTCCAGCCAGAAGACCGCCGGGTCGCCGGTGGCGCGGGCGCGGGTGACGGCCAGCTTCACCCAGTCGCGGATCGCGGCGTCCTTGGTCTGGCAGGCGCGGAAGATGTCACCGGCGGAGACGGCCTGCTCGATGAGGGCGTCGCCGTTGCCGTCGACCAGACGGACCGTACCCGTGGTGGGGATCTCGAAGGTCTTGTCGTGGCTGCCGTACTCCTCGGCCTTCTGCGCCATCAGACCGACGTTCGGGACCGAGCCCATGGTGGACGGGTCGTAGGCGCCGTTGGCCCGGCAGTCCTCGATCACGGCCTGGTAGACGCCGGCGTAGCTGGAGTCCGGCAGGACGGCGAGGGTGTCGGCCTCCTGGCCGTCGGGGCCCCACATGTGGCCGGAGGTGCGGATCATGGCCGGCATGGAGGCGTCGACGATGACGTCCGAGGGGACGTGCAGGTTGGTGATGCCCTTGTCGGAGTCGACCATCGCCAGCTGAGGGCCCTCGGCGAGCTCCGCGTCGAAGGACGCCTTGATCTCGGCGCCCCCGGGCAGGGCCTCCAGGCCCTTGTAGATGCCGCCCAGGCCGTCGTTCGGGGTGAGGCCGGCCGCGGCGAGCTCGTCGCCGTACCGTGCGAACGTCTTCGGGAAGAAGGCGCGCACCACGTGGCCGAAGACGATCGGGTCGGAGACCTTCATCATCGTGGCCTTCAGGTGCACGGAGAACAGCACGCCCTCCTGCTTGGCGCGGGCGACCTGCGCGGTCAGGAACTCGCGCAGCGCGGCGACGCGCATCACGGAGGCGTCGACGACCTCGCCCTTCAGGACGGGCACGGACTCGCGCAGCACCGTGGTGGTGCCGTCGTCGCCCTTGAGTTCGATGCGCAGCGCGCCGTCCTCGGCGATGACGACCGACTTCTCGGTGGAGCGGAAGTCGTCCGCGCCCATGGTGGCGACGTTGGTCTTGGACTCGGCGGTCCAGGCGCCCATGCGGTGCGGGTGGGTCTTGGCGTAGTTCTTCACCGAGGCGGGCGCACGGCGGTCGGAGTTGCCCTCCCGCAGCACCGGGTTGACGGCCGATCCCTTGACCTTGTCGTAGCGGGCACGGATCTCCCGCTCCTCGTCGGTCTTCGGGTCGTCCGGGTAGGCCGGAAGCGCGTAGCCCTGGTCCTGCAGTTCGGCGATCGCGGCCTTGAGCTGCGGGATCGACGCCGAGATGTTCGGCAGCTTGATGATGTTGGCCGCCGGCGTCTTGGCCAGCTCACCGAGCTCCGAGAGGGCGTCCGGGATGCGCTGGTCCTCGGCCAGGTACTCCGGGAACAGGGCGATGATGCGCCCGGCCAGCGAGATGTCACGCGTCTCCACGGTGACACCCGCCTGCGAGGCGTACGCCTGGACCACCGGCAGGAAGGAATACGTCGCCAGGGCCGGGGCCTCGTCAGTGTGCGTATAGATGATGGTCGAGTCAGTCACCGGGTGCTCCGCTCCACGTCTGCAACATTGCTCGACATCAAGATATCTCGTGATCGACCGGGGCTCGACAGGGGTCCGCGCCGACTTCCGGCCGACCTCCCGCCACGGTCCTTCCGGCGTGGCGGGAGATCACCCGGGGCGGCGGTCTCAGACCGGCCGGGTGGTGGTCATGTCGTCCGGGGCGGAGTCCGTGCCGCGCTGCCGGGGGAAGGGCACGGAGCCCTGCTGGAGCGCCACCGTCCGCGCCGGCGACGGGATGCGGATGCCCTCCTCGTGGTAACGGCGGTGCAGGCGCTTGATGAACTCGTGCTTGATCCGGTACTGGTCGCTGAACTCGCCGACGCCCAGGATGACGGTGAAGCCGATCCGGGAGTCCCCGAAGGTGTGGAAACGCACCGCGGGCTCGTGCTCCGGCACGGCGCCGGTGATCTCCGTCATCACCTCGGCGACGACCTCCTCCGTCACCCGCTCCACCTGCTCCAGGTCGCTGTCGTACGACACCCCGGCCTGCACCAGGATGGTCAGCTGCTGCTCGGGACGCATGAAGTTGGTCATGTTCGTCTTGGCGAGCTGCGCGTTCGGGATGACCACCAGGTTGTTGGACAGGTTGCGGACCGTGGTCTGGCGCCAGTTGATGTCCTCGACGTAGCCCTCCTCGCCGCTGCTCAGCTGGATGTAGTCCCCGGGCTGCACGGTCTTGGAGGCGAGGATGTGGATGCCCGCGAACAGGTTGGCGAGCGTGTCCTGCAGCGCCAGCGCGACCGCCAGACCGCCGACGCCGAGGGCGGTGAGCAGCGGGGCGATCGAGATGCCCAGCGTCTGCAGCCCCACCAGGAAACCGATCGCCAGGACCAGGATCCGGGTGATGTTCATGAAGATGGTCGCCGACCCGGCGACACCGGAGCGGGACTGGGTGACCGAGCGCACCAGCCCCGCCACCACCCGGGCCGCCGAGATCGTCGCGGCGAAGATGACCGTCAGCGTCAGCACCTGGTTGACGTTGTGCTGCACGGTGCGGGTCAGCGGCAGCGCCGCCGCCGCGGAGGCGGCGCCGCCCGCGATCGCCGCCCACGGCGCGATCATGCGCAGCGCGTCCACGAGGACGTCGTCCCCGCGCCAATTGGTGCGTCCCGCCAGCCGGTCCAGCCGGCGCAGCAGCACCCGCAGCAGGAACGCCGCCAGCAGGCCGGCCGCGAGGGCGATGCCGGCGTACACCAGGTCGTGGCCGGTGAGCGCGCGGGTCACCGCTCACCCCCGGCGAACGCCCTGGCCGACGGCCGTATGCGAAGTCGTGTCACGTGTCGTCACCTGCTCGGTCTCTACGGGATGTACGTAGCGCCGACCGTCCCTGACCCGTGGTCGGCGCGAGCGCTCATCCTGCCGTATCCCGCAGGGCGGTTCGCACCGGCCCGGCCCGGCCCCGCCGGTCAGATCACCTTCAGCCGGACCAGCGCGCCCAGCGTCAACGCCCCCGGCAGCAGCGGCAGCCACACCGTGATGGTCCGGAAGGCCAGCACCACCGCCGTGGCCGGCGCGGCGGCCTCGCCCACCGCCACCAGCGCCACGACCAGCGCCGCCTCCACCGAGCCGATCCCGCCCGGAGTCGGCACCAGCGCCACCGCGACCGTCGCCGCCAGATAGGCCACCGCCATGTGCGCCGGCGGCGCCGACAGCCCGAACGCCAGGCCCACCAGCACCAGGGCGGTCGCCTGCAACGCGGGAAAGGCCAGCGCCCCGCCCCACAGCGCCAGCGCCCGGGAGGGCAGGGCGTGCACCGACCGCGCCTCGCCCAGCGCCGTCCGCAGGAACGCGCCCGCCGCCCGCCGCAGCCGCCGTACGGTCACGAGCGCGCCCGCCGCGACGGCCGACACCGCCCCGACCGCGAGCAGCAGCGGACCGAACGCCCCCTCGGGCAGCAGGGGACCGAACCGCAGCGCCCCGGGGAACGCCGCGAGCAGGATCGCCAGCAGCCCCACCCGACCGACGGACTCCGCCAGCAGATACAGCGCCAGGGCGGCCGAGGAGCGGGCCGGCGACAGCCCGCACACCGTCATGAACCGCAGATTGACCGCGCTCGCGCCCAGCCCCGTCGGCAGCAGGTGATTGGCCGCACCCGCCGCGAACTGCGTGGCCAGCAGCCGCCGCCGGGGCAGCCGCTCGGGTACCGCGCCCTGCCGGGTGCACGCGGCCGCCACCCAGGTCAGGCAGGTCACGCCCGCCGCGGCCAGCAGCCAGGGCCACCGGGCGGTCGCCAGCTGGGCGAACCCCTCGGCCAGCACCGACCGGTACCGCACCGCGATCACGGTCACGAGCAGCAGCGGCAGCACCATCAGGATCCGGCGGATCGTACCCGTCACGGCCACCGAGGATGTCCGCCGCGCGCCAAGCGCGGGTTGCGGCAGGCCGGACGCCCGTCGACGGCTGGACAGCGGGACCGGGTCGCCCTTGACCTCAATCAAGCCTGAGGTCCTACCTTCGCGTCCATGAGCATGGAGACCACAGCGTGGACACAGCTGCGCGGCGTCATGACCGCGCAGGACGAGCACCGCCCCCTCACCGGGACGACACTGCGCCGCATCGGAGCCTTCGCCCGCCCGCACCGCCGCCGTCTGGTCCTGTCCGTGCTCCTGGGCACGGTGACCGCGGCGCTCGCCGTCGCCACCCCCGTACTGGCCGGGCGCGTCACGGACACCATCGTCTCCGGCGGTGACGAGGCCGCGGTGGTCCGTCTGGCCCTGCTCATCGCGCTGATCGCGGTCGTGGAGGCGGCCCTCGGGATACTCGGACGCAGACTGTCGGCGGCCCTCGGCGAGGAGCTCATCCTCGACCTGCGGACCGCGGTCTTCGACCACGTGCAGCGGATGCCGGTCGCGTTCTTCACGCGCACGCGTACGGGAGCGCTCGTCTCCCGTCTCAACAACGACGTCATCGGCGCCCAACGGGCCTTCAGCAACACTCTGTCGACCGTGGTCGGCAACCTGGTCACCCTCGTGCTCGCCCTCGCCGTGATGCTCACCCTCTCCTGGCGGATCACCCTGCTCGCGCTGGTCCTGCTGCCGGTGTTCGTGGTCCCGGCCCGTCGCATGGGGCGCCGCATGGCCGGGATGCAGCGCGAGGCCGCAGCCCTGAACGCGGCCATGGGCACCCGTATGACCGAGCGGTTCTCCGCGCCCGGCGCCACCCTGGTCAAGCTGTTCGGACGCCCCGAGGAGGAGTCCGAACAGTTCGCGCTGCGCGCCCGCCGGGTGCGGGACATCGGCATCCGTACGGCCACGGCGCAGACGGTGTTCATCACCGCGCTGACCCTCGTCTCCGCCCTCGCCCTCGCCCTGGTCTACGGACTCGGCGGCCTGCTCGCCCTCGGCGGCACCCTGGAGCCGGGCGCCGTCGTGGCGCTGGCACTGCTGCTGACCCGGCTGTACGCGCCGCTGACCTCGCTCGCCGGGGCACGGGTGGAGGTGACGAGCGCGCTGGTCAGCTTCGAGCGGGTCTTCGAGGTCCTGGACCTCGAACCGCTCATCGGGGAGAGGCCGGACGCGCGGGAGGTGCCCGAAGGCCCGGTCTGCGTCGAGTTCGACGACGTCCGCTTCGGCTACCCCTCCGCCGACAAGGTCTCCCTGGCCTCCCTGGAGGAAGTCGCCTCCCTCGACGCGCGCGGCGGTGACGAAGTCCTGCACGGCATCTCCTTCCGTGCCGAACCCGGGCGGACCGTCGCCCTCGTCGGCTCCTCCGGCGCGGGCAAGTCGACCATCGCCCAGCTGCTGCCACGGCTGTACGACGTCGACTCCGGTGCCGTGCGCGTGGGCGGCGTCGACGTCCGCGACCTGACCGCGGGGTCGTTGCGCGCCACTGTCGGCATGGTTACCCAGGACGGTCACCTCTTCCACGACACGGTGCGCGCCAACCTGCTCCTGGCCCGGCCGGAGGCCGACGAACCCGATCTGTGGGACGCCCTGCGCCGGGCCCGTCTCGACGCCCTCGTACGGTCCCTGCCCGACGGTCTGGACACGGTGGTCGGCGAACGCGGCTACCGGCTCTCCGGCGGGGAGCGCCAGCGGATGACCATCGCCCGGCTGCTGCTGGCGCGCCAGCGCGTGGTCATCCTCGACGAGGCCACCGCACACCTGGACAACACCTCGGAGGCGGCCGTGCAGGAGGCGCTCACGGAGGCGCTGGAGGGCAGGACGGCGGTGGTGATCGCCCACCGGCTGTCCACCGTCCGAGCCGCCGACCTCATCCTGGTCGTCGAGGCCGGCCGGATCGTGGAACGCGGCACGCACGAGCGGTTGCTGGCCGCCGGCGGCCGCTACGCCGAGCTGTACCGCACCCAGTTCGAACGGCAGCCGGGGGAGCCGGCGGTGGCGTAGCGGCGGTGCCGCGCGAGGGGGCCGCCCGTACGGGCGGCCCCCTCCGTCCGTTCCTGCCGTGCCCGCGCGGCGGCCTAGGTCCGGTCCGGGCGCTCCGCGGTTCGGGCCTTCGCCCGCCCGGAACCGTCACGGCCCCGGCCGCCCCCGCCGCCACCGGCGTGCGCGTCGAGCACGACGGCGAGCGGCGAGGCGGTCAGCACCGACGAGTACGTGCCCACGAGCATGCCGATCAGCAGCGCGAGCGCGAAGTCGGTGAGCGAGTCGCCGCCCAGCAGGGCCAGCGCGGCCAGGATGAAGATCACACCGATGCCGGTGTTGACCGTACGGGGCGCCGTCTGCAGGATCGCCTGGTTGGTGACCCGGGACAACGGCGCCTCGCCGTCCTTCCGCCACAGTTCGCGGATCCGGTCGAAGACCACCACGGAGTCGTTCACCGAGTAACCGATCACGGTGAGCAGCGCGGCCAGGAACACTCCGTCGATCGGCTTGCCCAGCCAGGCGAAGACGCCGGTGAGGATCACCACGTCGTGCGCCAGGGCGGCCACCGCCCCCGCACCGAACATCCAGCGGAACCGGAAGGCCAGGTACAGCAGCTGGGCGCCGAGGGCCAGACCGAGCGCGATCAGCGCGTTGCGCCGCAGCTCGTCGCCGAGGCTCGGGCCGATCAGCTCGTCACGGACCTTCTCCGCCCCGCCGCCGACCTCCGCGACGGCGTCGGCCACCTCGACCGCCTCCGCGTCGGTCAGCTCCTCGGTGCGCACCGTCAGCCTGTCGTCGCCGGAGGACTGCACGACCGCCTGCGGGAAGCCGGCGTCGGCCAGGGCCTCACGGGCCCGGTCCGGGTCGACGGCGTCGCCGGTGGAGTACTCGATGAGACGGCCGCCGGTGAACTCCACCCCGAAGTCCAGCCCGCGCACCACGACGCCCGCGCCGGCGACGGCGAGCACCACGGCGGACACCGCCAGCCAGCGGAGCGGGCGCCGCATCGGCTGCGGGTCGCGGCGGGTGAGGTACGTACGGACCCGGCCGGCGGAGGCCAGGCCGGTGACCTTCGGCCGGCGGTGCACCCGGCGGCGGGCCACGGCGAACTCGGCCAGCACCCGGGTGATCACCAGGGCGCTGATCATGGAGGCGAGCACACCGATGCCCAGCGTGACACCGAAGCCCTTCACCGGACCGGAGGCGAGCAGGAACAGCAGCGCCGCCGCGATCAGCGTGGTGACGTTGGAGTCCGCGATGGCGCTGAAGGCACCCTTGAACCCGGCGGTCAGCGCCGAGCGGCCGCTGGGCCGGTTGCGCCTGCCGTACTCCTCCCGGGCCCGTTCGAAGACCAGTACGTTGGCGTCCACGGCCATGCCGATGGCCAGCACGAAACCGGCGAGACCGGGCAGGGTCAGGGTCGCGCCGAGGGCCGCCAGACCGGCGTAGGAGATCAGGCCGTAGCAGAGCAGGGCCAGGGTGGCGAGGACGCCCATGAGCCGGTACACGACGATGACGAAGACCGCGGTCAGCGCGGTGCCGACGACGGCCGCCCGGGCGCTCGCCTCGATGGCCTCGGCGCCCAGCGTCGGGCCCACGGTCCGCTGCTCCACCGTCTCGACCGGCACCGGCAGGGCGCCGCCCTTGACCAGCAGGGCGAGTTCCTTGGCCTCGTCGCTGGTGAAGGAACCGGTGATCTGGGTGGACCCGCCGGTGATGCCCGCGCCGCAGGCGACGGACGGGTCGACCTGCGGCGAGGAGATGATCTTGCCGTCCAGCACGATCGCGATCCGGCGCTGCGGATCGCCCGCCGGATGGCAGGCGGCCTCGCCGGTCAGCTCCGCCCAGCCCGCGCCGTCCTCGAAGTCCACGGTGACGTGCCAGCCGGCACCGCTCTGCGGGTCGAAGAGGCCCTCGGCGTCCTTCACGTCCTGACCGGTGAGCGACGCGGCGGCCAGCCGGAGCCGCTCGCCCGACTGCTCGTCGGGCAGGACGCGTTCGCCCTCCGCCCGAGCCCTGTCGGACTCGGTGGCGGTGCCGAGCACCGGGTGGACGGAGAGCTGCGCGGTACGGCCGAGGACGTCGGCGGCCTTGCGCGGGTCCTGCACGCCGGGCAGTTCGACGATGATCCGGTTGTCCCCGGAGCGGACGATGCCCGGTTCGGCGACACCGAGCGCGTCGACCCGGCCGCGCAGCACCTCCAGGGTGCGGTCGGTGGCCTCCCTGTCGGCCTTCACGGTCTCGGTGGAACGGGTCTCCAGCACGATCTGGGTGCCGCCCCGCAGATCCAGGCCCAGACGGACCGGAACGGTGACGGCGATGAACACGGATGCGGCGATCACGGCGAGCGCGAACAACGCCCTGACGCGGGCGGGACGTTTCACAGATGCCTCCAGCAGGCACGAGGAGAAGAGGAAGAGGGGGATCCCAGGTGCTGGAGGCCGAGGGCGGGGCGCGTCCCAGGTCCGACGGCATGTGCGCGGCGGCGGGCGGCGCGTGCCCGGCCACCGGCGCGGGCCGGGCCGGCCGGGGCGGGACAGACGGCGTGTGCGCCGCGGTGAAGAGCAGGTGTCCGGCCGGCACCGTCCGCTCGCCGGCGTCCCGCTCCGGCCGGGTGAACAGGGTGCGGGCGCCGACGTAGGCGTCGTCGCCGTACGGACGGGTGTCGGACTGGTACGCCGACGGGGCGGATGACGCCGCGGCGGGCACGGGTTCCGCGCCGTGGACGGCCCCGACGGCCAGCAGCACGGCCGCGAACGCGGCGAGGGCCGCCGCGGCGGCCCGGTACGGAAGGCGGGCGGAGCGTCCCCGCCGGTCGGCGGTCAAGGCTCGACGAGCCCGGCGCGGATGGCGTAGCGGGTCAGTTCGAGGCGGTCCCGGAGCCCCGGCTTGTGCAGCAGGTTCTCGCGGTGCCGCTGGACCGTCTTGACGCTGATGAACAGCAGTTCGGCGATCTCCTTCGACGAGTGGCCCTCGGCGACGAGCTTGAGCACCTCCTCCTCGCGCGGGGTCAGCAGCTGCTCCGGCGCCTTCTCGCCGTGCCTCACCCGGTCGAGGTAGTTGCGGATCAGGGCGGTCACCGCGCCCGGGTACAGGAACGGTTCGTCCCGCATCGCGGCCCGGCAGGCGGCCACCAGATCGCGGTCCGCGACGGGTTCCGGCACATGACCGCCGGCCCCGGCCCTGAGCGCCTGGAACAGGTACTGCTCGTTGTCGTGCATCGTCAGCATCAGGATGCGCAGCCCCGGCCTCAGCGCGGTCAGCTCACGGGCGGCCTGCAGACCGGTCAGCCGCGGCATGGCGATGTCCAGGACGGCCAGGCCGACGTCGTGGGTGCGGGTCATGGCGATCGCCTCCGCGCCGTCACCCGCCTCGGCGACCACTTCCAGGTCCGGCTCCCGGTCGAGGACGAGCCGCACGCCGCGCCGCACCAACGCGTGGTCGTCGGCGAGCAGGATCCGGATCGTGGTGTCCGGCCGGTGGTCCTCGTGGGTGTCCTGGCGGTTCATGACTGCTTCCTGACGGTGGGCACGGTCAGTCGGATCCGGGTCCCGGCCGGTGGCGCGGAGGTCCCGCCGGAGCTGGTGATGTCCAGTGTGGCCCCGATCAGCAGGGCCCGTTCCCGCATGCCGCGAAGCCCGGCGCCCTCGTGCGCGGCCCCGATGCCGCGACCGTCGTCGGCCACCTCGAGGACGACGCACCCGTCGGCGCCGCGCAGGCTCACCTCCACGCACCGCGCCTCGGCGTGCCGCGCGGCGTTGGCCGGGCTCTCCTGCGCCACCCGGTAGATCACCAGCTCCGCCTCGTGGTCGGGAGCGGGCAGACCGGGGGCGAAGCGGCGCAGCACGCGCAGCCCGGTGTGCGTGGCGAACTCGGTGGTCAGCGAGGTGACCGCACTGACCAGGCCCAGATCGTCCAGTACGCCCGGACGCAGCCGGCGCACCAGCCGGCGGACCTCGTCGAGGCCTTCCCGGGTGATCTCCTGCGCCTGCCGGAGCTCGCCGCGCAGCGGCTCCGACGCCTCGTCGGCCGCCCGCTTCAGGGCCAGCAGCACGGTGGTCATGCTCTGCCCGACCTCGTCGTGCAGCTCCTGGGCGAGACGGCGCCGTTCGCCCTCCTGGGCGAGGATCGCGCGGGCGCTGCTCGCGACGCGCTCCTCCTCCAGCCGCTCCAGCATCGAATTGAACGTGCTGACCAGTTCGGCGACCTCACCGCCGTCGCGCACCGGCAGTCGCTGACCGGGACGCAGCAGGTCGACAGTGGTCATCAGCCGTGTCACCCGGCCCAGCGGGGCGAGGCCGATGCGCAGCGGGGCGGCGTTGGCGACGAGCATGACGCCGAGGCCGCCCACCAGGATCACCGCCTCGGTCAGCAGCACCGGGACGGACACGGTCACCGGAGCCCACAGCAGCAGCGCGGTGGCACTGCCCAGCACCACCGCGTTGAGCCCGAAGGTCCGCCAGTACAGGGACACGGAGGTCACGCCTTCCTCTTCCTCGTCTGCCTCTACTGTCGGTCACCGCGCCCCGAACGCGGCTGCGGCCCCCTCGTCCCTGACCCGGTACGAGACCACCGGAACCCTCATCGAGGACGCGCCCCGCCGTCCGGAGCCGGGCTCGGACGAGGAGAAGAGGACCCGCTACCCGGCCGAGGTCCGCGTCGTCACCCGTGAGGCACGGTCACCGGGGCCCGGCCGGCGACGGCGGCGAACCGTGCCCTTCGAGTCCGGTCGGCGACGCCGACGCCCCCCGCTCCCGTCGAGCCCGGCAACGGCAAGGCCGAGATCACCGGGCGGACGAGTCCTTCCCACCCGCGGAGCCCGGACGCCGGACAGGCGTCCGGGCTCCGCCGCGTGAAACGTCCACTCGTCGAAACTTTCGCTGCTTGTCCATCGAGCTTCGGACGATATCCGCCCACCCGCGCGGCGGCATTCGGCTCGACCGGTTCAGCGGCTCTGCCGAACTGTGCAGACGTAGATTCCTTCACTTGTTCGATCAAGCGAAGATTTCGAAATACTCACCGAAAGCGTTGACGGTTGACGCGCTCAGACCAACACTGTCCGGCATCGAACTCCGCACCGAGCCGTCACAGGAGGCGCATCCCATGCACGTGTTCACCCGACCGAGGGGCGGCAGGCGAGGCCGCCTGCCGCTGAGCGTCAGAAGCGTCTGGACCATCGCGCTGGCCGCCGTCACCGCGCTGCTCCTGACCGCCACCACCGCCACGGCCGCGCCGATCACCACGAACCGGACCGGCACCGACAACGGCTGGTGGTACTCGTTCTGGACCGACGCCCAGGGAACCGTCTCCATGGACCTGGGCTCCGGCGGCAACTACAGCACCCAGTGGCGCAACACAGGCAACTTCGTCGCAGGCAAGGGCTGGAGCACCGGTGGCCGCAAGACGGTCAGCTACTCGGGCTCCTTCAACCCGTCCGGCAACGCGTACCTGACGCTCTACGGATGGACCACCGGCCCGCTCATCGAGTACTACATCGTCGACAACTGGGGCACCTACCGGCCCACCGGCGAGTACAAGGGCACCGTCACCAGCGACGGCGGCACGTACGACATCTACAGGACGACCCGGTACAACGCCCCCTCCATCGAGGGCACCAGGACCTTCGACCAGTACTGGAGCGTGCGGCAGTCGAAGCGCACGGGCGGCACCATCACCAGCGGCAACCACTTCGACGCCTGGGCGAGCAAGGGCATGAACCTGGGCAACCACAACTACATGATCATGGCCACCGAGGGCTACCAGAGCAGCGGCAGCTCCAGCATCACGGTGAGCGAGGGCTCCGGCGGCGGGGGCGGCAACACCGGCGGCTGCACCGCGACCCTGTCGGCCGGCGAGAAGTGGGGCGACCGCTACAACCTCAACGTCTCGGTGAGCGGCTCCAGCAACTGGACCGTGACGATGAAGGTCCCCTCCCCGGCGAGGGTCTCCTCCACCTGGAACACCAGCGCGTCCTACCCCGACAGCCAGACCCTGGTCGCCAAGCCCAACGGCAGCGGCAACAACTGGGGCGCGACGATCATGGCCAACGGCAACTGGACCTGGCCGTCGGTGTCCTGCAGCACAGGCTGACCCCCCACGAGGAGGACCACCGCAGATGAGCACCGGAAAACGACCACCTGCCACCCGGTCCCTGGTGTCGGGGCTGGCCGTCGCCGCGCTGACCCTGGCCGGCACCGCCACCGCGACGCTCGACGCCGCGCCGGCGCACGCCGCCGCCTGCAACGGCTACGTCGGGCTCACCTTCGACGACGGCCCGTCCGCCGGCACCACCACGAGCCTGCTCGACGCGCTGAGGCGGAACGGGCTGCGGGCCACGATGTTCAACCAGGGCCGGTACGCCGCCGCCCACCCCTCCCTGGTCAAGGCCCAGGTCGACGCCGGGATGTGGATCGCCAACCACAGCTACACCCACCCGCACATGACCCGGCTGAGCCAGGCGCAGATGGACGCGGAGATCGCCCGCACCCAGCAGGCGATCGCGAACGCCGGCGGCGGCACACCGAAACTGTTCCGTCCACCGTACGGTGAGACCAACCCGACACTGCGCGCGGTCGAGACCAAGTACGGCCTGACCGAGATCATCTGGGACGTCGACTCGCAGGACTGGAACAACGCGAGCACCGACGCCATCGTGCAGGCCGCCTCCCGGCTCACCGACGGCCAGGTCGTCCTGATGCACGACTGGCCGGCCAACACCATCGCCGCGATCCCGCGCATCGCGCAGAACCTGGCCTCCCGGGGCCTGTGCGCCGGCATGATCTCCCCGCGGACCGGCCGGGCCGTCGCCCCCGACGGTTCCGGCGGCGGGGGAGGGGACGGCGGCGGCACCGCCTGCACCGCGACCCTGTCCGCGGGCAGCCGCTGGAGCGACCGCTACAACCTCAACGTCTCGGTCGCCGGCGGCAGCGACTGGACGGTGACCATGAAGGTGCCGTCCCCGGCGAAGGTCTCCGCGACCTGGAACGTCAGCACCTCCTACCCCGACAGCCAGACCCTCGTCGCCAGGTCCGACGGCAGCGGGGACAACTGGGGGGCGACGATCCAGGCCAACGGCAACTGGACCTGGCCGACCGTCTCCTGCAGCACGGGCTGAGCCGAGGGCGGGCCGCGGCGCACAGCGCGCCGCGGTCCGCCGCACGCCCCGTCACAGGTGCTCACGGAACCAGTCGGCGGCGAGCCCGGCCACCTGCTCCAGCGCGCCGGGTTCGGGGAAGAGATGGGTCGCGCCGGGCACGACGTGGAGGTGGTGGGCGGCTGCGGACAGCCGTTCGGCGGCCTGGCGGTTGAGGTCGAGGACCGTCTCGTCGTCGCCGCCCACGACGAGCAGCACCGGGGACGAGACCAGGGCCAGCGCATCGCCTGCCAAATCCGGGCGACCGCCCCGCGACACGACCGCCGCCACCCGCCGGGGACGTTCGGTCGCCGCCACCAGAGCGGCCGCCGCCCCCGTGCTGGCCCCGAACAGGCCCACCGGGAGATCCGCGGTGTCCGGGCGCTGCTCCAGCCAGTCGACCGTGTGTGCCAGACGCCGGGCCAGCAGGCCGATGTCGAAGCGGTGCCGGCCGGTCGCGGTGTCCTCGCTCTCCTCCTTCCCGGTCAGCAGGTCGAGGAGGAGCGTGCCGAACCCGGACAGCTGCAACGCGGTGGCGACGGCCCGGTTGCGAGGGCTGTGCCGCGAACTGCCGCTGCCGTGCGCGAACAGCACCATCCCCCGCACTCCGGCCGGAATCCCGAGATCACCGGCCAGGGCCGCGCCGCCCGAGGGGACCGTCACGGACTCGGAGACCACGCCCGTTCACCTCCTCAGTCGGTGTCGTCGGCACGTCCGACGGGCAGCAGGCCGCCGATGTCCCTGGGCAGTGCGGCGGCCAGCTTCTCCGTCAGTTCCGGGGTGAGCGCCGCGTCGAGCACCTCCAGTACGGCGGCGGCCTCGCGCACGGCCGCGTCCTCGTCCGTCTCCGCGCGGCCGGCGATCCGTCCGGCGAACGCCGTCAGGTCGAAGCGCTCGCCCGGGGTGGTCTGCCGCATGGGCGCGGCCAGGGTCGGTGGCAGCTGGGCGGCCACATGGTCCGCCAGCCCGGCCGGCAGCCGCTCGGCCAGCGTGCTCAGCACGGCCCGGGTCGCCCGCTCGGACGTCCCCCGGTCCGGCAGCCGGGTGAGAGCCTGCACTTTGCCGATGAACTCGTCGTGCTGCATGAGGTGGTGTCCTTCCTCATGGTTCGGTTGTCGGCGGTCGGTTCCGGGGCGAGTACCCGCAAGGGGTGCGCGCCAACGGACACCGGTTTGTCACCGACGGTGGCGGCTACCCGGCCGGTGTGCCCCTGGAGGAGGAGGTGTCCGCAGTGCGTGACCCACGTACCGATCCCACCCGCGCGCCGGTCTCCCGGGCCCGTTCCGGAACGATCGGCCGCCGCTTCCCGCGGACCGGCACCGAACCGGTCACCGCACGGAGTCCGCTGCGCCTGCGCCTGCTGCTCGCCGCGGTCTTCCTCCCCCTCTTCCTCGCGGGCACCGCGCTGTTCGGCGTCTGGGCCGCGGGGTCCGACGCCGGTGACAGCCCCGGCCGGGGCCCGCTGATCCTGCTCGCCGTCGTCTGCGGCGTGCTCGCGCTGACGGCGCTTGTGGACCTGAGGGTCGTACTGCGCCGTCTGCGACGGGAACGGGGTGCCGCCCGCTGAGCGGCTCACGGCGGCCCCGCGGGGCCGCGGACACCGGTCCCGTGTCCCGGGGGAGGGGGATCCGGCCGCCCGCCTCCCGGGTCCGGAGGCGAGGGGGCCCCGGCCGCCCGCGCCAGGACCGCCCCGGTCGGCAGCGTGCCGGCCAGAGGCGGTCGCGGGCGGCCGAGTCGCGGAGAAGCCGCCCCGGCGGCCCGCCTCGGGGACGGGCACCGGCGCGGCCCACTCGCGCCGCTTGCCGGGGTCAGCGGTCCAGTTCGTCCTCCACCGGTGGTTTCGGCACCTCGCGCAGGTGCTGGGACTGCCCCGGCCGACCACCCGCACGGGCCTGCTCCGCCTGCTGCGCGGGACTGGTGCCGAGGTCGGAATCGGGGTCCACGCGCACGGACCGGGCCACCTCCTCACGATTGGCGTACTGCTCGGCCGGGATGCCGCGCAGCGCCCTGACGACGTCCTGCGAGGCCCCCGACCGTCCGGCCGCCTGGACCAGATCGTCCTTGCCGGCCGGGAAATCGACGTCCTTGATGGCGTTCACCACGTCCCGGGCGCTCGTCCTGTGGGCCATGGCTCCTTCTCCCTCGTCGCAGTGCTGGAACCTTCCGGGTAACCGCCGCCGCCCGTCCCTCACCTCGCGAAGGCCCCGCTACGACGACTCCCGCACCACCAGCTCCGTGGGCAGCGTGCGCTGCTGCCGGGGCCCGCCCTGCCGGGTGATGTCGGTGAGGATCCGGGCCATGGTGCGGCCTATCTCCTCCACCGGCTGGCGTACGGTCGTCAGCGGCGGGGCGGTGTGACGGGCGAGGATGGAGTCCTCGTAGCCGACGACGGCGACATCGCCGGGCACCTGCCGTTCCCGCCGGCGCAATTCGGCCAGGGCGCCGATCGCCATCAGGTCGGAGGCGGCGAAGACGGCGTCCAGATCCGGGGCGCGTTCAAGGAGCGAACGCATGGCCCGGCAGGCCCCCTCCTCCGTGAAGTCGCCCTCCTCGACCAGGAGTTCGTCCGCGGGTACCCCCGCCTCCCGGTGGGCGGTGCGCCAGCCGGCGAGCCGGCTGCGGCCGACGTCCATGTCCAGCGGGCCGGTGATCGTGGCGATCCGGGTCCGGCCGCGGTGCAGCAGGTGCCGCACCGCCGCGGTGGCGCCCCCGGCGTTGTCGGAGTCGACGTAGCTGAGCCGTTCGCCCGCGTCGCGGCGGCCGGCCAGCACCGTCGGCAGTCCCATCCCCTCCAGCATGCCCGGCAGCCGGTCGTCGGCGTGCACGGAGACCAGCAGGACACCGTCCACACGGTGCGCGGCCACCGTCTCGGTGAGCCGGTCGCGCTCGGCCTGATCGCGGACCAGCATCAGCTGCAGCTGGGTCCGGCTCTCCGCGAGGGCGCTGCTGACGCCGCGGATCAGCGCGGTGAAGAACGGTTCCGAACCGAGTCGGCTCTCCGACTCCGGGATCACCAGGGCCACCGCGTTGGTGCGGTTGGTCACCAGGCCGCGGGCGACCGAGTTGGGGACGTAGTTCAGTTCCTTGATCGCGGTCAGGACCCGCTCGCGGGCGTCGGCGCTGACCAGGTCCGAGCCGTTGACGACGCGGGAGACCGTGGTACGGCCCACGCCGGCGCGGGCCGCGACCGTTTTGATGGTCGGACGGCGGTTGCCGCTCATGCGCTCCCCCCTGGACGGCCGCGGCGGCGATGCCCACCGCGGAGGTGACCTGCGGCAATTCTTGCAGACGCCGCCGTCGGCACAGCATCCCCGAGGGCGGGGCGGCGGACGCGGAGCCCGGCGCGGGACGACGAGTTGGTTTCAAGTTATTGACAGACCTGTCCGCCACCCATGAGTCTTCGTTGCGCGGTGGGAACGTACCCATCACGGAATGGGTACGTTCCCATCCTCGTCAGAGCCGCTGTAGCCATCGCAGAACTCGTCACTCCGGTGTGTCAGCGCCGTCGCTAGGAGGAGATCCATGGGCACTTACGGTTCGTTGCGCAGGAAGGCGGTGGCGACGACCGCGGCCGTCGGCGCGCTGGCACTGGTCGTCGGCTGCGGCGGCAGCGACGACTCGGTCACCGGCGGCGGCAAGAAGGACGGCAAGGTCACCATCACCATGGGCCTGTTCGGCGTGATGGGCCTCAAGGAGACCGGCCTCCTCGAGCAGTACGAGAAGGAGAACCCCGAGGTCGACATCAAGGCCGAGATCGCCGGTGACGAGCAGACGTACTACCCCGCGCTGCAGACCAGGCTCGCCGCCGGCAAAGGCCTGAAGGACATCCAGGGCATCGAGATCGGCCGCGCCAAGGAGATCACCGAGACCCAGGCGGACAAGTTCGCGGACTTCGCCGGCATGGCGGGCACCGACCACTTCCTGCCCTGGAAGCAGTCCCAGATCAGCACCGCGGACGGCAAGGTGCTGGGGCTGGGCACCGACATCGGCCCGATGGCCGTCTGCTACCGCAAGGACTACTTCGAGCGGGCCGGTCTGCCCACCGACCGCGAGGAGGTCGGCACGCTGTGGGAGGGCGACTGGAAGAAGTACGTCGAGGTGGGCCGCACCTTCAAGAAGGACTTCAAGGGCGACGAGGTGGCGTTCACGGACTCGGCCAGCGGCCTGTTCAACGCCATGGTCTACGGCTACCCCGAGCAGTACTACGACGAGAAGGGCGACCTGATCTACGACAGGAACCCGGCCGTCAAGGAGGCCTGGGGCCTCGCCTCCGACGCCGCGGAGGAGGGGCTGACCGCCAGGCTCCGCCAGTTCCAGCCGGGCTGGGACCCCGGCCTGGCCAACGGAACGTTCGCGACCGCCGTGTGCCCGGCCTGGATGCTCAGCCACATCAGCGAGAAGGCCGGTGAGGCCAACAAGGGCAAGTGGGACGTCGCCCGGGCGCCCAGGGGCGCCAATTGGGGCGGGTCCTTCCTCGGGGTGATCGAGCAGAGCCCCGTGAAGGAGGAGGCCATGAAGCTCGTCGCCTGGCTGACCGCGCCGGAGCAGCAGGCCCACATCTTCCAGAAGATCGGCAACATCCCGTCCTCCGAGAAGGCCCTGGAGAACGCCGATGTGAAGAACGCCGAGTCGGAGTACTTCGGCAACGCGCCGATCGGCCAGATCTTCGGCGCCGCCGCGCAGGAGATCCCGGACAAGCAGGTCCTCGGGCGCAAGGACGGCGCGATCAAGGACACCTTCTCCCAGGGCCTGGCCCTGGTCGAGCAGGGCACCTCGCGCGACGAGGCGTGGAAGACCACCACGGAGCGCATCGAGAAGGCGGTCGGCTGACCCGACGCCCCCGCAGCCGCCCGGGCCCGCTCGGTGTCCCGCCGACGGGTCCGGGGCCGGCTCACCCATCCGCTCTCAGGAAGGAAAGTCCGGTGGCCACCTCCACCACCAAGGTCCTGACCGGCGAGGAGCCGCCGGCCCCGCCCGGCGCACCGGGCGGGGGGAAGACCGCCCGGCGACGCAGCGCGCTGCTGCACCGGCTGGACGTCAAGGGCGCGCCGCTCGCGTTCGTCGCCCCCTTCTTCATCGTCTTCGCCGCGTTCAGCTTCTACCCCCTCGTCTACACCTCGTGGATCTCGCTGCACGACGTGGAACTGGCCACCCTCGACGTCATGGAGTGGGTGGCGTTCGACAACTACGTCGAACTCTGGGGCGACTCGCGGTTCTGGAACGCGCTGCAGAACACCGTCACCATCGGCGTCATCTCCACGGTGCCGCAGCTGATGATGGCGCTCGGCCTGGCGCACCTGCTCAACTACCGCATGCGCGCCTCGCTGTTCTTCCGCGTCGCCTCGCTCGTCCCGTACGCCACCTCGGTCGCCGCCGCCGCGCTCGTCTTCACCATGATCTTCGAGCGTGACTTCGGCATGATCAACTGGGCGCTCGGCTCGGTCGGCATCGACCCGGTGGACTGGGAGGCCGACAAGTGGCCCGCCCAGGTGGCGATCTCCACCATCGTCATCTGGCGCTGGACCGGCTACAACGCGCTGCTCTACCTGGCCGCCATGCAGGCCGTCCCGGCCGAGCGGTACGAGGCGGCGTCCATCGACGGAGCGTCCCGCTGGAAGCAGTTCACCCACGTCACCGTCCCCGGCATCCGCTCCACCATCGTCTTCACCATCGTGCTCTCCACCATCGGCGCCACCCAGCTCTTCGGTGAGCCGCTGATCTTCGGCCAGGGACCCAACGGCGTCACCGGCGGCGCCGACAACCAGTACCAGACGCTGGGCCTGCTGCTGTACGAGGAGGGCTGGAAGAACTACCAGATGGGCCGCTCGGCGACCGTCGCCTGGGCGATGTTCATGCTGCTCGTCCTCGCCTTCGCGGCGCAGCGCCTGATCAAGCGCCTGCGCTCCCGTACGTCCTGACCTGGAGTCACCATGACCACCAACAGCCTCCCGGTCCGGACGGACACCCCGGCCCGGACCCCCGTGAAGAAGCCGGCCGGCCGCCGGCTGCTGCGCCAGGGCGCCGGCCGCCAGCACCACGCCGGCCCGCTCGCCTACGTCCTGCTCGTCGTCATGGCGGTGCTGTCGGTCTTCCCGCTGTACTGGACGATGGTGGCGGCCTCCACCGACAACACCCGGGTCAGCCAGACACCGCCGCCGTTCCTGCCCGGCCCGAACCTGTTCAGCAACCTCGCCCGGGCCTGGGACGAGGCGGCGATGGGCAAGGCCATGATCAACAGCCTGATCGTGGCCGGTGTGATCGCCCTGTCCACGGTGCTGTTCGCGACGCTGGCCGGATTCGCCTTCGCCAAGCTGCGTTTCAAAGGGCGCAACATCCTGCTCATGCTGGTCATCGGCACCATGATGGTGCCGCCGCAGCTCGGCGTCGTACCGCTGTTCATGATGATGTCCGAGCTGGGCTGGTCGCAGCAGCTGCCCGCCGTCATCTTCCCCACGCTGGTGAGCGCGGTCGGCGTGTTCTTCATGCGGCAGTACCTGTCCGAGGCGCTGCCGGACGAACTCGTCGAGGCCGGACGCGTGGACGGCGCACACTCGCTGCGCATCTTCTGGAGCATCGTGCTGCCCGTCGCGCGGCCCGCGATGGCCGTCCTGTTCATGATCACGTTCGTGCACGCGTGGAACGACTTCTTCTGGCCGTTCGTGGTGCTGGACATGACCAACCCGACGGTCCCCGTCGCCCTCACCCAGCTCAGCGCGGGCTACGTCCGCGACCAGTCGCTGATCATGGCGGGCGCGCTGCTCGGCACGCTGCCGCTGCTGGCGATGTTCGTCGTCTTCGGCCGCCAGATCGTCAGCGGCATCATGGCGGGCGCCGTCAAGGGCTGACCCGCCGCGCCCCCGCGCCGCATCCCCACCGCCCGCGAACTCCCTCACGACCGAAAGGACCTACGTGGTCACCGCAGCCCGGCAGACCGCGTCCGCCCCGGACGCCGCCCGCACCTTCCCCAGGAACTTCCTCTGGGGATCCGCCACCGCCTCCTACCAGATCGAGGGGGCCGCCGCCGAGGACGGGCGCACGCCGTCCATCTGGGACACCTACGCCCGCACCCCGGGCCGGGTCCGCAACGGCGACACCGGTGACATCGCCACCGACCACTACCACCGCTGGCGCGAGGACGTCGCCCTCATGGCCGAACTCGGCCTGGGCGCCTACCGGTTCTCCCTGGCCTGGCCCCGGATCCAGCCCACAGGCCGCGGCCCCGCCGTCCAGAAGGGCCTGGACTTCTACCGGCGTCTCGTCGACGAGCTGCTGGACAAGGGCATCCGGCCCGTCGCCACCCTCTACCACTGGGACCTGCCGCAGGAACTGGAGGACGCCGGCGGCTGGCCGGAGCGTGCCACGGCCGAGCGGTTCGCCGAGTACGCGGCCCTCGCCGCGGACGCCCTCGGTGACCGGGTGAAGACCTGGACCACCCTGAACGAGCCCTGGTGCAGCGCCTTCCTCGGCTACGGCTCCGGCGTGCACGCCCCCGGCCGCACCGACCCGGTCGCCGCGCTGCGCGCCGCCCACCACCTCAACCTGGGCCACGGCCTCGCCGTCCAGGCGCTGCGCGACCGCCTCCCGGCCGCCGCCCAGTGCTCGGTCACCCTCAACATCCACCACGTCCGCCCGCTCACCGGCAGCGGCGCCGACGCCGACGCGGTCCGCCGGATCGACGCGCTCGCCAACCGGGTCTTCACCGGCCCGATGCTGCAGGGCGCCTACCCGGAGGACCTGCTCAAGGACACCGCGGCCCTCACCGACTGGTCCTTCGTGCGCGACGGCGACCTCGGGCGGATCCACCAGCCGCTGGACTTCCTCGGTGTCAACTACTACTCGCCCACGGTCGTCTCCGAGGCCGACGGCAGTGGCACCCACACCTCGGACGGACACGGCGACAGCGCCCACAGCCCCTGGCCGGGCGCCGACCGGGTGGCCTTCCACCAGCCGCCCGGCGAGACCACCGCCATGGGCTGGGCCGTCGACCCCACCGGCCTGTACGACCTGCTGCGCCGGCTCTCGTCCGACTTCCCGGAGCTGCCGCTGGTCATCACCGAGAACGGCGCGGCGTTCGACGACTACGCCGATCCCTCCGGGAACGTCAACGATCCCGCCCGGATCGCCTATGTGCACGGCCATCTGACCGCCGTCCACCGGGCCATCGTCGACGGCGCGGACGTGCGCGGCTACTTCCTCTGGTCGCTGCTGGACAACTTCGAGTGGGCCCACGGCTACGGCAAGCGCTTCGGCGCCGTCTACGTGGACTACCCGACCGGGACCCGCATCCCCAAGGCCAGCGCCCGCTGGTACTCCGAGGTGGCCCGCACCGGCGTCCTGCCCGGCGCCTGACCTCACGCGCCCGTCGGCCCCGGTGCCACGGGCCATGTCACCGGGGCGTCGGCGTCACGGGCGGCCCGTGCGCCGGCACGACGCGTTCTCGGGGCCTTCGGGAGCACATCCAGTCCGCTGGTGGCTCCTCCCGGGCTTCGTCCCGCCGCCCCGGGGCCGCGTCCTGCGGTCGCACGGGGCGGAGTCCGGTCCGTACGGACGCCGCGTTCCCTGCCCGGCCTCCCGCACGCCGGGCCGTCGCACGCCGGCCCGGCGTCGGTCAGGCCTTCCTGGGCGGAGCGGTGCTCTGCCGCACCACCAGGTGCGTCGCCAGCTCTATGCGCTGGGCGGCCGTGCCGGGGTCGTCCGGACGGAGCAGCATCCGGGCGGCCTCCTCGGCCATGTGCCGCAGCGGCTGGTGGACCGTGGTGAGCGGCGGGCTCGACCACTGCGCCAGGGGCACGTCGTCGTAGCCGACCACCGACAGGTCCTCCGGCACGCGCAGGCCCTTGACCCGGGCCGCCTCCAGCACGCCGAGCGCCTGGAGGTCGCTGCCCGCGAAGACGGCCGTGGGCCGGTCGGGGCCCTCCAGCAGGTCCATGGCGTGCTCGAAGCCGCCCTGCACGTGGAAGTCGCCGAAGCGCATCAGCCGCGGATCGGTCTCCAGCCCCGCCATGGCCATGGCCGAGCGGTAGCCGTCCAGGCGCGCCAGTGAGCACAGCACGTCCCCGGGTCCGGTGATGATCGCCACCCGCTCGTGCCCCTGGTCGGTGAGGTGGCGGGTGGCGGCGAGGCCGCCGGCCCAGTTGGCCGAGCCGACCGAGGACACGTCCGGGTCGGGGTCGCCCGCCGGGTCGATGACGACGAAGGGGACGGCCGCCGCCCTGAGCCGCCGTTTGACGCTCCCCGGGAGCGTGGAGAAGACCAGCACGACACCCAGCGGCCTGCGCTGCAGCACGCCCGGCAGCCAGTCCGGCGCGGGCGCCTGGCGGGTGCCGCTCTCGGTGAGCACCACCGTCGCGCGGTTCTCCCTGGCGACGTTCTCCACGCCCCTGATCAGCTCCATCGCCCAGACGCTCTCCAGTTCGTGGAAGACGAGCTCGATGAGCGGGGAGCGGGACGCCGCCTGGGTGCGCCTGCGGTAGCCGCGGACCTCCAGGAGCCGCTCCACCTTGGCCCGGGTCGCGCGGGAGACGTCCGAACGGCCGTTGAGGACCTTCGAAACTGTCGGCATCGAAACGCCGGCCTCTTTCGCGACCGCGGCCAGGGTCACTCTGCCGCTCTCCTCGTCTTCATCGTGCATATCCGCAGGATAGGGCAGCGCGCATCGATAACGGTTTGGGCGAGTCCCGTTCCGACCGTTGACCGCAACACGGGTCTGACCTACTGTCCCACGGCATGGACTTTCGGTGATGATGCCGAAACTTTCGAAAGGCGAACGATGAAGACACGTGCGCGCTTGCCCAGACTGGTCGCCTGCGGTGCGACGTTCACCCTCGCACTGAGCCTCTCGGCCTGCGGTGGCGGGAGCGGCGGGGCGTCGGCGGACGACGGCAGGATCCACGTCCTGGTCTACGGGGACGCCACCAACAAGGTCGAGAAGCAGCTCGTCGACACGTTCAACAAGACCTCCGACGTCAAGGTCGTCCTCGACACCATCCCCGGTGCGGACTACCAGAAGAAGCTGCAGACGATCATCAACACCCCCCAGGCCCCGGACGTCTTCTTCAACTGGGGCGGCGGCAGCATCAAGCCGTTCGTCAAGGCCGGCCTGCTGATGCCGCTCGACGACTTCATCAAGAAGAACCCGGACCTGGAGAACAAGTTCCTGCCGTCCGTCTTCGACAACGCCGTCGTCGACGGCAAGCCGTACGGCATCCCGATGCGCGGCACCCAGCCGGTCCTGCTCTTCCACAACAAGGCGGTCCTCGACCAGGCGGGCGTCGAGCCGCCGAAGACCTGGGACGAGTTGCTCGACGCGGTCGGGAGGCTCAAGGACGAGGGCGTCACGCCGATCGCGCTCGGCGGCGGCGACGTCTGGCCGACGCAGATGTGGTTCCAGTACCTCTACGACCGCGTCGCCGGGCCGGAGCTGTTCGCGAAGGCCGTCGGGGGCGACGGGAGCGCCTGGGAGAGCGCGGACAGCAGGAAGGCCCTGGACATGATCAGGGAGCTCGTCGACGCCGGCGCGTTCGGCAGGAACTACGACTCCGTGAAGTACACCAACGGCGGCTCGGTCCAGTTGGTGGCCTCGGGGAAGGCCGGCTTCGAGCTGATGGGCTCCTGGTACTACTCCCAGCAGCTGACGGACCACAAGGCGTTCGCCGAGAAGGACCTCGGCTACACCGCCTTCCCGACCGTCGGGGGCGGCAAGGGCGACCCGGCCAACGTCGCCGGCAACACCAACAACTACTACTCGGTGTTGAAGAGGACCAAGCACCCCGAGGCCGTCGCCGAGTTCCTGAAGCTCATGTACTCCGACGACTTCGTGAAGGCGCAGCTGGACATCGGCAACCTGCCGACCACGACCAACACCGACAAGTTCGTCGAGACCGCGGGCAACGCCGAGTACTCGCGCTTCCAGTACGACCTGGTCGCCGACGCCCCGTCGTTCCAGTTGTCCTGGGACCAGGCGTACCCGCAGAAGGCGAGCTCGGACCTGCACAAGGCCATCCAGCAGTTCTTCAACGGACAGCTCGACACGGACGGCTTCATCAAGGCCATGCAGGCCCTCCCCACCGAGTGACGAACGGCTCATGACCACACAGACCACGAGCGCCCGGCCCGCCGCCGGGCCCCGCAAGGGGTTCCGGCGGCCGCCCGCCTCGTCCGCAACGGAGGTGGGCCGCCCCGGCTTCGCCTGGGCGCTGCCCGCCGCAGTGTTCTTCACCCTCTTCGCGATCGTCCCGCTGATCATGGTGGCGGTGCTGTCCTTCATGAGCTGGGACGGGCTCAGCTCGCCCCAGTTCGTGGGCATGGACAACTGGTCGCGCCTGATGGACGACCCGGTGATGCTCAAGAGCATCTGGCTGACCCTGCTGCTGACCGTGCTCGGCGTGGTCCTCCAGACCCCGCTGAGCATCCTGCTCGGCGTCTGGGCCGCCGGCCACCAGCGCAACCGGGCCGTGCTGTCCGTCATCTACTTCGTTCCGCTGCTGCTGTCCGCGACGGCCGTCTCCGTGCTGTGGCGGGCGCTGCTCGACCCGAACTTCGGCATCCCGGCCGAGGCCACCTGGCTGTTCGGCGACGGCAACCTGTTCGGTGAACAGGCCACCGCCATCGGGGTGCTGGCGTTCGTCAGCACCTGGCAGTTCACCCCGTTCCACACGCTGATCTACCAGGGCGCCGCCCGCGCGATCCCCCAGGTGCTCTACCAGGCCGCGGAGATCGACGGGGCGGGCCGCTACCGGCAGTTCTTCCACATCACGCTGCCGCAGCTGCGCAACTCGATGATCACCTCGATGATCCTGATGATCGTCGGCGGCCTGACCACCTTCGAGACGGTCCTCATCCTGACCCAGGGCGGCCCCGGCACCGACACCACCATCAGCGCCTACTACATGTACGACAAGGCGTTCAAGAGCTTCGACTACGGCACCGGCTCCGCGATCGCCCTGGCCCTGGTCGTCGCGGCCACGATCATCTCGCTGATCGTCGTCCGGGTCTCCGGCTACGACAAGATGCGCAGCTCCATGGAGGGTGTGTCATGAGGCGCCGACCGAACTACGCGGCCGGCGTCGGTTCGCTCCTCTGGCTCTTCGTCGTCGGCCTGCCGCTGTACGTGCTGCTCGCCGCGACCCTGCGCACCCGCCAGGACTACGCCGAGAACGGCCCGGTCTCCCTCCCGGACGGCTTCACGCTGGACAACTACACGGGCGCCTTCGACTCGGGCTTCGGCCAGTACTTCCTCAACACGCTCGTCGTCACCGCCTGCGTGGTCGGCATCGTGCTGCTGCTGGTCCCGCCGCTCGCCTACGCGATCGTCCGCAGCCGCGGCAGGACCACGTCGGCGGTCTTCCGGCTGTTCCTGCTCGGCCTCGCCGTCCCGGCCCAGGCCGTCATCGTGCCGATGTTCTACCTGATCAGCGAAGCCGGGCTGTACGACAACCTGCTGGGCGTCATCCTGCCCACGGCCGCGTTCTGCCTGCCGATGTCGGCGCTGATCCTCAGCGGCGCGATGCGCGACATCTCGCCGGAGCTGTACGAGGCCATGGCCATGGACGGAGCCACCCCGCGGCGCATGTTCCTCCAGCTCGTGCTGCCGCTGTCGCGCGGCGGGCTGTCCACGATCGTGGTCTTCTCCGCGCTCCAGGCGTGGAACGGCTTCCTGTTCCCGCTCGTCCTGACCCAGTCCGACTCCACCAAGGTGGTCACCCTGGGTCTGTACAACTTCCAGACCGAACACGGCATCGACATCCCCGGTCTGCTGGGAGCCGTGGTGCTGTCCATGGTTCCCATCCTGCTCGTCTACCTGTTCGCCCGTCGCGCCCTGGTCCAGGGTCTGATGGGCGTCGGAGGAAAGTGACTGCCGACGTGGCCGTAGAGACCACCCCCGAAGCCCCCCTCTGGAACGACCCCGACCGCCCCCTCACCGCCAGGGTCGACGCGCTCATCGACGCGATGACCCTGGACGAGAAGATCGCGCAGCTCTACGGAGTGTGGGTCGGCGCGTCCGCCGACGGCGGCGAAGTCGCCCCGCACCAGCACGACATGGAGGAGGCCGTCGATCTCGACGCGCTTCTGCCCAGCGGACTGGGCCAGCTGACCCGCCCCTTCGGCACCGCCCCCGTCGACCCGGCGCTCGGCGCGCTCTCCCTGCTGCGCACCCAGTCCCGCATCACCGCGGCGAACCGCTTCGGCATTCCCGCCGTCGCGCACGAGGAGTGCCTGGCCGGCTTCGCCGCCTGGGGCGCCACCGCCTACCCCGTCCCGCTGTCCTGGGGGGCCACCTTCGACCCCGACGTGGTGCGCCGGATGGCCGCCGCGATCGGCCGCGACATGCGTTCCGTCGGCGTCCACCAGGGTCTCGCGCCGGTCCTCGACGTGGTGCGCGACGCCCGCTGGGGCCGGGTGGAGGAGACCATCGGCGAGGACCCCTACCTCGTCGGCACCATCGGCACCGCATACGTGCAGGGCCTGGAGTCCGCCGGGATCGTCGCCACCCTCAAGCACTTCGTCGGCTATTCGGCCTCCCGCGCCGGACGCAACCTCGCCCCCTCGCCCGTGGGCCCGCGCGAGCGGGCCGACGTCCTGCTGCCGCCGTTCGAGATGGCGATCCGCGAGGGCGGCGCCCGCTCCGTGATGCACTCCTACACGGACACCGACGGCGTGCCCGCCGCGGCCGACGAGAGCCTGCTGACCGGACTGCTCCGCGACACCTGGGGCTTCGACGGCACCGTCGTCGCCGACTACTTCGGCATCGCCTTCCTCAAGATCCTGCACGGCGTCGCGGACGACTGGGCCGACGCCGCGGGCGCCGCGCTGAAGGCCGGCGTCGACATCGAACTGCCCACCGTCAAGACGTTCGGCGCACCGCTCGCCGAGGCCGTCGCCGACGGTCGCGTCCCCGAGGCGCTGATCGACCGCGCCCTGCGCCGCGTCCTCGGCCAGAAGGCGGTGCTCGGCCTGCTCGACCCGGACTGGAGCCCGGTCCCGCCCGCGCTCGCCGGCGCGGACCTGGACGACCCGGAGGCCCTGCGCGGCACGGTCGACCTGGACCGGCCCGAGAACCGGGAACTGGCCCGCGAGCTCGCCGAGAAGGCGGTCGTCCTGCTCGCCAACGACGGCACCCTGCCACTCGCCGCTCCCCGCCGCATCGCCCTGGTCGGCCCCAACGCGACCGAGGCCACGGCCGTACTGGGCTGCTACTCCTTCCCCCAGCACGTGGGCGTGCAGCACCCGGACGTCCCGGTCGGCATCGACCTGCCCACCCTGCGCGAGACCCTGGCCGCCGAGTTCCCCGACGCGGACATCACGGTCGCCCGCGGCACCGGCGTCGACGACGGGGACCTCTCCGGGATCGGCGAGGCGGTGGACGCGGCGGGCCGGGCGGACCTCGTCATCGCCGTCCTCGGCGACCGCGCGGGCCTGTTCGGCCGCGGCACCAGCGGCGAGGGCTGCGACGCGGAGTCCCTCGCCCTGCCCGGCGCCCAGCAGCAACTCCTCGACGCGCTGCTCGACTCCGGCACGCCGGTGGTGACCGTCCTGCTCGCCGGACGGCCGTACGCGCTCGGCCGCGCCGCCGCCGGGTCCGCGGCGATCGTGCAGTCCTTCTTCCCCGGAGTCGCCGGCACCCAGGCGATCGCCGGCGTCCTCAGCGGCCGTACGAACCCCTCCGGACGGCTCCCGGTCAGCGTGCCGCGCGGCCCGGGCTCCCAGCCGGCCACCTACCTCGGCGCACGTCTCGCCCAGGCCAGCGAGGTGTCCAACGTCGACCCGACCCCGGCGTTCGGCTTCGGGCACGGCCTGACGTACACGAGTTTCGCCTGGAGCGAGCTCGCGGTGGACGCGCGGGAGGCGGGTACGGACGGCGAGTTCGGTCTCGCCCTCACCGTCCGCAACACCGGCGGCCGGCCCGGCACCGAAGTCGTCCAGCTCTACCTGCACGACCCGGTCGCCTCCGTCGTCCAGCCGGTGCAGCGGCTCGTCGGTTACGCCCGGGTGGAGCTGGAGCCGGGGGAGTCCCGCCGCGTCCGCGTCACGGTCCCGGCCGACGTGGCCTCCTTCACCGGCCGCGACGGCCACCGCATCGTCGAACCCGGTGACCTGGAACTCCGGCTGGCCGCGTCGAGCACCGACGCCCGTCTGACGGCGACGGTCATCCTGACCGGCCCGGAACGCCGGGTGGACCACACCCGCCGTCTCCACGCGGTCTTCACCCAGGAGCCGGCGGCGCGGCCCTGAGCCGGACCCGACGCGGCCCCCGGCCGGTACGAACCGGCCGGGGCCGCATCGGGTCGGCCTCGGCCGCTCCGGGCAGGGGCCGTCCGCCCCGGTCCTCCCCGGCCCGCCGAGGGCGCAGGCCCTCGGATCGCCCTTGCCGGGGCGGCAGCGGGGAGGGTGCCGTTGGGCCCCGTCCGCACATCGCCGGTGACCGCGTCCCGGCAGCCGCCGTCGGCGCTGCACTCCTTGCGCTCCTTCCCTGTGTGGAACTGCGCGAAGGGGCCGACCTGACCGGACCTGTCACAAAACCGATGGAACATTCCCGTACGTGATCGAATGGGGGGCTGAGCGGCCGGTCGCCCCCTACCCCGCTGTGCGCCGTCAGCGGCGGTCCGTAGTCTCGACGGTATGGAGGGGAAAGAAGCAGACGCACCGCAGGGGCGGGAAACGGACGCGGAGGACTGGCAGCGGCTCAGCGCGTACGCCTACCTCAGCGCGCCCGAGCGCCTGGAGTACATCGCGGTGATGCGCGTGTTCTGCGGCACCCTGCTGGCGGACCTGTCCGTGCCCGACCTGATGGGCAAGCTGGCCGAGCGGGGCGGCCCGGGGGCGGTACCGGACGCGGAGACGCTCACCCGCAGGCTCGAGGAGCTCGTGCGCTGGGGCAACCTGCTGCGCAGCACCCACACCGTCAGGGCGACGAGCATCTCCGAGTACCAGCGTTCCCGCTCCCGCTACCAGCTCTCCAAGCTGGGGGAGCGGGTACAGCGCGACGCGGACGAGGTGCTGTCCGGGGCGGACGCGGCCCGCGAGGTGAGCAGCGAGCTGCTGGCCCTGGTCGACCGCGGTCTGCGCGAGATCGCCGCCATGGCCGCGGCGCCGGGCGGCGCGGATCCGCAGCGGGCGCTGGAGCGGATCAGCACCCTCTTCGTCCAGTTCGCCGACTTCGCCGAGTCCGTCCGCGACTTCTACGCCTACCTGGGCCAGGTGCTGGCGCGCTACGACCTCGACTCGGCGGAGTACCAGGGGTTCAAGGAACTGCTGCTCGACTACGTGCAGGCCATCACCGAGGACGTCTCCTTCCGGGCTCCGCGCATCGCGGCCCACCTGGACGCCGTCCGGCCCCACCTGCCCGCGCTGCTCGCCCGGATCGACCAGCACACGGCGGGCATCGGAGCACTCGCCGGCGGACTGCCCGAGACCCGGGTGCAGCGCAGCCGCGGCCGGGACCTGGCGGACTGGGAAGGACTGCGCGAGTGGTTCACCACCGGCGGAGCGCACTCCAGCCAGGTGGACCAGTTGAGGGACGCCACCCTGCGCGCCCTGCACTCCCTGCTCGCCAACGCCAAGCGGATGCTGCGCTCCGCCTCCGGCGAGATGTCCCGCCGCAAGGACCTGCTGCGGCTGGCGGCCTGGTTCGACGCCGCGGAGCCGGAGGAGGCCCACGACCTGGCGGTCGCCGCCTTCGGCCTCTACGGCGCGCGGCACCTCGGGGTCGCGCCGGACCCCGACGGGTCCGTGCCGGCCTACGTGAGCTGGTGGACCGGGCCCGTGGTGGACGTGCCGGTGGCGCTGCGCGAGCGCGGCAGCCGGGCCCCGCGCGGACGCGCGGCGGCGGCCGAGGACCACTCCGAGCAGAAGCACCGCCTCATGGAGCAGGCCCGGCGGCAGGCCGCGGCCCGCCGGTCGGCGGCCGACGAACTGCGCAGCGCCTCCGGCCGGTTCGACCAGGTGCGCCTCGGCGCCCCGGCCATGCGCCTGCTGCTGGAGCTGCTCACCACCGCCCTCGGCAACGCCCGGCTGCACCGGGACGCGGACGACTTCCTGTTCGACGGCGCACAGGCGGACGACGCGGACCTCGGCATCCGGCTGACCGCGTGGCGCACGCCCGGCCGGTCCACCGTCCTGCGGTCCGTGGACGGCGACCTGACCGCGGACGACCTCACCGTGGCCGTCGAGAGCACGTCCGCGCCCGCGGTGGGGGAGCCGATGCCCGAGGCCGGGGAGGCGAGCGCCTGATGCCCCTGCCCTCCGCCCACGACGTCGCCCTCGCGGCCGAACGCCGCACCGCCGCCCGGCTCCTGCTGGCCCACCCGCTGGTCACCAGCACCGGGCCGCACAGCGACACGTTCCCCCTGATCCGCCGCCACGCCGACTGGCTCGCCCAGCGCTTCCAGCAGGTGTTCGGCTACCGCCTGCTGGTCGAGGCCTCCTACGCCCGGCTGTTCAAGGCGGGTCTCGGCCCCGGCTCGGGACACCGTCTGGAGCGGCCGTCGACCGGTACCCCGTTCACCCCGCGGACGTACGCCTACCTGGCCCTCGCCCTGTCCGTCCTCGTCACCGCCCCGGAACAGCTCCTGCTCTCCCAGCTCGTCGCCGACCTGCGCGCCGCGGCCGTCGACGCCGGAATCGAGATCACCGACACCGGACGGCAGGCCGAACGGCGGACCCTGGCGGCCGCCCTGCGGCAGCTCGTCGACTGGGGAGTCCTGGTGGAGACCGAGGGCCAGGTGGCGGCGGTCGCCGAGGAGCGGGCCGGGGAGGCGCTGCTCACCGTGGACCGCGACATCGCGCGGGCCGTCGTCGCCGGCCCGCTCGCCCGGAGCCGCGACGGCGCCGACCTCGTCCGCCGGGCCGCCGACCCCGGCTTCGGAGGGCCCCGTACGTACGTCCGCCGCCGCCTCGTCGAAACCCCCGTCGTCCACCTCGACGACCTCACCGACGCCGAACGCGAGTGGCTGCGCACCCGGCAGCGGCGCGAGGCGCAGGCCTTCTCCGAACTGCTCGGCCTGGAGGCCGAGATCCGCGCCGAGGGCATCGCCCTGATCGACACGGACGACGACCTCACCGACCTGCGCTTCCCCGGCACCGGCACGGTCGCCCAGGCCGCGCTGCTCCTCGTGGAGCGCCTCGTCGGCCGGCTGCGCCCCGAAGGGGCCGGCCATCCGGCGGTCGGCGGCCGGCTCGTCATCGGCGTGCCCGTCCCGGACGGACTGCTGCCCGGCCTGCTCGACGAACTGATCGAGGAGTACGGCAGGCGCGGCACCTGGCAGCGCGGCCACCTGGAGGACCGGGACGGGTTCCTCGCCGCCGTACTCGACCTCCTCGTGAGGATGCGTCTGATCGCGCCCGCCGGCCCCGTCCGCGCGGACGGCCACGGCCTGCCCGAGGAGTACGACGGGACGGCGGCCGACGGCCGCTCCGTCACCGACGTCTCGGGCGCACGCGGCCAGGACCGCGCCGCCGGCGGCTGGATCCTGCTCGCCGCGGCCGCCCGCTACGCCACCACGGTGGCGCTCGCCCCGCGTACCGCCCCGTCCCCGACGGACGACCCCGGCAAGGAGCCGCCCCGATGAACCGTCCGCCGTCCCCGCACCGCTACCGACTGCACCGCGCGGGCATCCGGAACGTGTGGCAGTACGACCACCAGGAGTTCACCTTCGGCGAGGGCCGCCTGCTGCTGCGCGGCAAGAACGGCGCCGGCAAGTCCAAGGCGTTGGAGATGCTGCTGCCCTACCTCCTCGACGGCGACGCCCGCGCGCTGGACGCCACGGGAACCGGACGCACCACCCTGGCCTGGCTCATGCTCGACGGCTTCGCCCGGACCAACCGGCTGGGCTACCTGTGGCTGGAGTTCGCGCGGACGGACGAGGAGGGCGACGACCGGCACCTGACCGTCGGCGCGGCCGTCCGCGCGTCGCAGTCGACCAGGACGGCGAAGCCCTTCTTCTTCACCACCCGGCTGCGGGTCGGCGAGGACCTCGACCTCGCCCCCGCCGGCCAGCCCCTGCCCGTGGACCGGCTGAAGACACTGGTCGGCCCGGAGAACGTCACCGACCGCGCCGTCGAACACCGGGCCAGGGTCGCCCGCGACCTGTTCGGCCTCACCGATCCGGCGCGCTACCGCAACCTGCTCCACCTCCTGCACCGGCTGCGCCGCCCCACCATCGGCGACCGCATCGACTCCGGCGGACTCGTCCAGGTCCTCGCCGAGACCCTGCCCGCCCTCGACGACGAGGTCGTGGAGAAGGTGGCCCGAAGCCTGGACGACCTGGACTCCGTCCGGGCCCACCTCGGACGCCTCGAACGCACCGACCGTGCCCTGCGCGCCTTCCTCACCGGCTACCGCGGCTACCTCCACGGAGCGTTGCGCCGCCGCGCGGACCGGGCCGGCGCGGAGCTGGAGCGCCTGAGGGAGCACCGCAGGGCCGCGGGCGACGCGGCCCGCGCGGTGGAGGAACTCCGCGGACGCGAGCGGGAACTCGACGACCGCATCGACCACCACGTGGCGGAGCAGGAAGCGGCCGAGGCGGACCTGGCCGCACTGCACGCCGGCGCCGACTACCGCAGCCTGCGGGAACTGGGGGAGAAACGCGCCACCGTCACCGCCCTGCACAGCGCGGCCGACGCCGCGTTCCGGGCCGTACGCCAGGCGCACCTGGGCGAGGAGGAGGCGGGGCGGCGCCTCACCGCCGAGGCCGGACGGCTCGGCGCGGAACTGGTCGAACTGAGCACCGCCCACGCCGAGTCGGTACGGGAAGCCGAGCGGGCCGGGCTGGACCCCGTGCACCTCGGGGAGCCCGTCGCGACACCGGCCGCGCCGGTCGCACCCGCCACCACGGTCCAGCTGACCGCACCGGACGGCGACTTCCACCTGGTCCGGCACGGTGAGGTGCTGGCGGTCGACACCGGGATCTGCGCCACCGCGCTGCACGCCTGGGACGCCCGGCTCGACGCCGCACAGCCGGTGATCAGGAACCGGGCCCGGTTCGTCATCGAACTGGCCGCCCTCATCGAGCGGTCGGACGAGGTCCGGCGCGAGGCGGACGCGGCCGACACCGCGCGTGAGCGCCTGGAAGCCCAGGTGGAGCACGCCCGTACCCGGGCGGAGCGGCGCCGGCAGGAGACGGCCCACGAGGCGGAGACCTACGCGGAGGAGGCCGGAGCCTGGACAGGGCGGCTGCGCGAGCTCACCGGACTGCCCCTGGACGAGGTGCTCGCCCCGCTCGCCCACGACCCGTCCGACGGACCACTGCCCGCCCAGGTCCCCGACGAGGTGGCCGACGCGGCCCGGTCCGCCGTGGAACCGTGGCTGGCGGAGCTGGCCGAGGAACGCGACACCCTGGCCCTGGCCGTCCGCACCCTGGAGACCGAGCGGGAGGAGCTTTGCCGCCGGCGCGCGGAGTGGGAACGCCGCACCGACCCCGAGCCCCCGCCCCCGCCGCACCGCGCGGCTCCCCGTACCCCCGGCACCGGGGCGCCCCTGTACCGCCTGGTGGACTTCGTCCCCGGCCTGCCACCGGACGCGCGGGCGGGACTGGAGGCCGCACTGGAGGCGAGCGGTCTGCTCGACGCCTGGGTGCGCGCCGACGGCACGGTCCTCGACCCGGTCACGCACGACACCCTCCTGACTCCGGGCGCCCCGGTCACGGGGCCGTCGCTCGCCCGCGCACTGCGGCCGGTCGCCGCACCGGACAGCGGCGTGACGGCGGAACAGGTCCAGCACGTGCTGGAGTCGGTGGCCCTCGCCGAGGGCGCCGCCGCCCCGCACACCGACGTGCACACCGACGCGGACACCGGTGTGCACACCGCGGCCGGCACCGACGGCTCCTGGCGGCTCGGCATCGCCCGCGGCCGCCACCTCAAGCAGACCGCCGAGTACGTGGGCGCGGAGGTCCGCGCGGAGACCCGCCGCCGGGCACTGGCGGACCTCGACCGCCGGCTGGCCGACGTGGACGCCGCCCTGGAGGAGCGCCGGCAGGCCCTGCGCGCCCTCACCGGGAGCCGCGACCGGGTCGGCGAGACCCTGCGCAGACCGCCCTCCGCGCGCGGACTCACGGAGGCGTGGGCCCGCACCGCCGAGGCCGAGGGCACCGTCGAGTCCCTCACCGCGCAGGCGTCCACGGCGGCCCGTGAAGCACAGCGGGCACGGGCCCGCGCGGTCGCCGCCCGGCGGGAGGCCGAGACGACGGCGAGCGCCCAGGACCTGCCGGCGGACCCGGCCGCACTCGAGACGGTCCGCCTCGCCCTGGACCGCCTCGGACGCGGCACCCAGCACCTGCGGCGGCGGTTGCGCGCGGTCCTGGCCGCGGCCGAGGGCCACCACGACGGCCGGACGGACCACGAGCGCGCCGTCGCGGCCCGCCGGGAGGCCGAGACGGACTACGCCGAGCCGCTCGGCCGCCTGGAGACCGCCCGCCGCACCGTCCGGACCCTGGAGGAGGCCCTCGGCGCCACGGAACAGGAGATCCTCGCCCACGAGGCCGAGGCGAAGCGCCGGCTGGACGCCGCGGGACGCCAGCTCCCGCGCCTGCGGGACGACCGCGCCGAGGTGCACGACCTGCGCGTACGGGCGGAGGAGGACGACAGGAGACGGCGCGAGGCACTCGCCGCCCAGGAGGACGAGGTGCTGGCCTGCGGCAGACGGCTGCGGGCGGCACTCGCGCTGCCGGGTCTGCTGCGCGGGGCGGGGCTCGACGCCGACGCGGACGAAGGCGCCCTGAAGTCCCCGGACCCCGTCCACCACGACGTGCGGGAGCGTCTCACCGCACTGGACCGGCTGACCGGCGCCGTGCGCCGCGGCCTGGACGCCGAGCACCGCGACCTCTCGGACACCGCCCTGCTCAACCGCCACACCGAACTGCGCGACCAGCTCTCCGGCGGCTACGACGCGACCCTCGAGGAGCACGACGGCATCAAGCTGTGCCGGCTCGTCAACGACCAGGGCCCGAGCGACGTCGCCCGGGTCGGCGAGCGCATCGCGGCCGAGGCCGCCGAAGCGCGCGACCGCCTCACGGAACGCGAGAGCGAGGTCTTCCAGCGCTTCCTGGCCGGAGAGCTGGGCGACCACCTGTCCGCACAGGTGCTCGCCGCCGGCGCCCTGGTCGACGCCCTCAACACCACCCTCGCCACGGTCCGCACCTCGCACGGCCTCGGCGTCACCCTCGACTGGAAGCTCGCCGACGGGGCGGAGGCGGACGTCAAGGCGGCCGTCGACCTCCTGCGCAGCCCCTCGGGCCTGCGCACCCGTGAGCAGTCCGAGCAGCTCCGCGACGTCCTCCAGCGCCGCATCGAGGACGCCCGCCGCGCCGACCCGGCCGCCGGTTACGCGGCCCACCTGCGCACCGCCCTGGACTACCGCGGCTGGTTCACGTTCACCCCCTGGGTGGTGGACGACGCGGCACCCGGCAGCCGCCGCAAGCTCTCCGGCCGCACGGGCCTGAGCCAGGGCGAACAGCGGGTCCTGTCCTACCTGGTCCTCTTCGCCGCGGCGGCGGCGCACTTCACCGGCCTCGCCGACACCGCCCCGCACACACCCCGCCTGATCCTCCTCGACGACGCGTTCGCCAAGGTCGACGAGCCCACCCACGCCCGTCTCGGCCGCATCCTCGTCGACCTGGACCTCGACTTCGTCCTCACCAGCGAACGCCTGATCGGCAACTGGCCGGACGTGCCGTCCCTGCACATCTACGAGTGCCTGCGCGACCCGCACGTACGGGGCGTGGCCACGCTCCACTACACGTGGAACGGACGGCAGCGAAGGCTGATGCCGGTATGAGCCGCCCCGGACGCGCCGACGAAGGCCCCCTGGACGCCGGGACCCTCGCCTTCCTCAGCCGGCAGGGCCTCACCCGCCTCTGGACGGCCGTACGCGCCCGACTCGAGCGCCAGGGCCTCCAGCCGGCCGGTGCCGTCAGACTCCAGCACCTGGACGCACCGGAACGCGAGGCGCTCTCCCTCCTCCTGGCCAGACCCGTCACCGGCCCCACCGCCACCGTCCGCCTGCCGGACCTGGACACCCGGCTGCGCGCCAGCGCGGCCGGCCGGGGCCTGGCCGCCACCCTGGAGGCGCTGGGCCCGCCCCTGACCGACCGCAGGGCGGCCCGCGACGCGGCGGCGGCCGAACGGGCCCGCGTGTGGTCGGCGGCCCGGACGGAGCTGGAGTCCACCTCCCTGCCGGACCGGCCCTGGACGGCACAGTGGCTGGAGGAGCTACGACGCGGCGGCACCCTCGCCCGCCAGGACCCGCACACCGCGACCACGGTCGTCACGCAGGCGATCCGCACTCTGGCGATCCTCTTCCCGGACGGCGACGCGCCCCGAGCCCCGGCCTCCTGGGGCCGCGGCGAACTGGCCACCCGCGCCACCGGCTCCGCCCACGGCCTGGACGACGGCACCCTGCTGTCCCGGCTGGTCCTGCGCGGCATCGCCCTGGCGCACAACAAGGAGTTCCCCACCGACGCCCCCGCCCGCCGGGCCCTGTGGCGTGCGGCCACGGTCACCCCGGACGAGGTCTCCAGCACGGTCCTCACCCACGGCCTGCGCCCCACCGGCACCACCTGGCAGGAGGCGGCCCTGCGCGAGCGCGCCGACCACCACAGGGAGACCCACCTGACCCTGCGCGACCTGCGCACCCTCCGCCTGACGATGCCGTCCGGCACCCGGGTCCACGTCTGCGAGAACCCCCGTGTGGTCGAGGCCGCCGCGGACGCCGCCCGCACCGCACCCCTGGTCTGCACCTCGGGCAGCGCGGCGACGGTCGTCCTCACCCTCCTCGACGCCCTGGCGGCGTCCGGCTGCGCCTTCGCCTACCACGGCGACTTCGACTGGCCCGGCATCGCCCTCGCCAACCGCGTCATCCGGCGCTACGCCGCCGAGCCGTGGCGCATGCGCGCCCCCGACTACGAGCACCTGGCGACCCGCACCCACCTGCACGGCGCCCCGCACCTTCCCCTCACCGGCCCGCCGGTCGAGGCCGTGTGGGACCCGGAGCTGGCCCCCGCCATGCGGGCGTCGGGCATCGCCCTGCACGAGGAGGCGGCGCTGGACCTGCTCCTGGAGGACCTCGAGTGAGATCAGGCGCCGAGCCCGCCGGCCGCGAGCAGGTCGCAGACGTCGCTCACCAGTCCTCTGCCCAGGTCACCGACCTCGCCGAGGTGTGCCTCGAAGTCCCTGAGGCCCTGGAAGATCTCGGCGTACGCTTCCTGCTCCCGCAAGGGGAGCTGGAGCACCTGCAGACGCCGTATGTCGACCCGTGACGAACTGGAGGCGTGGGTGCCCGCCTGACGTCCGTTGGAGGGTGCGCGCGACAGCCTGCGAGGAAGTGCGCGTTCAGTCTGGCCGAGTCCACCCGCAGGGCGTACAGCTGGGGCTCCAGGGCCGTCGGGGCCCCTCGTGCACCCACGCCCGGTACGCGCGCACGACACCGGCGACCACGACGTCGCCCTCCTCGGCGGTCACGGGCGCCGATCCGGCGGCGACGAGCCCGCCGGGAGTGCCGTCCGTCAGCAGGGCGGCGACGGTGAGGAGGGGCACGGAGTCCCTGCCGGGAGCCGTCGCACCGTCCACCGGCTGTTGTCCGGAACGCAACGACAGGGCACCGGCTTTGGCGAGGTCGCCCACGCTGGTCGTGGTCTGCGGCCTGTCGGTCGAGAACCGCAGTTCCGCCAGCCGTTCGACCGGCTCGACGGGCGCAGCGACCTCTACGCCGTGGGCTGCCTGCTGCACCACATGCTCACCGGCGAGACCTCCTTCGCCACGGACCAGCCGGCCCTGGTAGGGAGTGACGGAGAAAAAGGCCGGGGAGAAGCACCCCGACCTGCCCCCGCCTTCTCCCGAGGCCATCCGGAAGCGCAAGGAGCAGCTGGCCGTGCGAGGTGGATCGGATTTCGGTGAGGGCATCGAGGGTGCCCTCTTCTGAGTCAGCAGTATGACAACGCGCTGGTTCGCGTCCTCTCAAGTGACGCGAACCAGCCCGCTGTTCCGCTCGGAAGCCCTGGTCGGAGCTATCCCGCCGTGAGCGCGACGAACGCCGCCCACTCGCCCCGACCGACCCGCAGCACCGGCCCGTCGCCCGCGGCCTTGGAGTCCCGCACGTACACGGCGTCGACACCGGTGGCCACCTCCACGCAGTCACCGCCGCCCGATCCGCTGTAGCTGCTCTTGAACCAGTGCAGCCCGTCCATGTTCCCGGTCACCTGCTCCATGCTCACGTCTCTCCCGCCAGCCGTTCGATGAGCCGCGCAGACTCCACGCTGTTCAGCGCCTGCGATCGCAGCTTGCCATACCGCAACCCGAAGGCGCTGACCTCTGCCGGATCACGGACGACGCACCCGACCTCTTGGGATTCGATGTACCCGAGGTGATGGTGTTCGTTGGTCTCCAGTACCACGAACGGCCCGTTCAGCCCGGAATGGAACCCCGGAGCGGCAGGCATGACCTGGACCTCGACGTTGCGCAACGCACCAACCTCCAGCAACCGTTGCCACTGTCGGCGCATGACCTCCGCATCGCCCACCGGGTTTCGCAACGCCTCCTCACTCACGATGAACGACAGCTCCGCCAGCGGCACCCTCGTCAGCAGCTTCTGCCGACTCAGCCGCGCCTCCGCGTGCTGGTCGATGATCTCCTCGCTCAGCGGCGGGCAGTGCCCCGCGAACACCGCCCGCGCGTATTCCTCCGTCTGCAACAGCCCCGGCACCAGCAGCGGATCGTACGAGAAGCGGCTCACCACCTCCGCCTCGATGACCGCGAAGTTGCGGAAGAAGCGCGGGAGTTTCGCCCGGTCCACCTCGTCCTGGAGCACCTCCAGCACTCCACCCGCCTCCAGCACCCGGTCCGCCGCCCGCGTGAACGCCGCCTTCGCCGGCCGCCGCCCCTGCTCGACCGAGGCGACCTGCTCCAGCGAGTAGTCGATCGCCTCCCCGAGCTGCTGCTGGTTCAGCCCGGCCCGCTTCCGCAGATGCTGGAGCAGCCTCCCGTACGCCGCCCACGCCCCCGGCAGGTCACCCCCGCCCTCCTCCTTCGCCTTAGCCGCCCGACCGCCCCGTGTCTCCCGCACCGTGCTCATGCCTCACGCCCTTCCGTCCCGCACCCCGCTCACCCGCACCGCGGCGACGCTCAGCCCGCCGCCGGGGCCTTGTTCAACGCGCGTCGCAACGACGGAGGCACGGCCCCGGACCCGTACGACAGCCGTACAGAATCCCGTACGACCGCAGGCGGCGAGCAAGAGGCGGCGGACGACGGTCTCGGGCGAACCGGCTCAGCGGGCCATCCAGCGGTCCACCTCCCGCGCCCGCGCGTCCAGGGCGTCGACGACGGTGGCCGACGAGCCCCGGGCATTGCCGGGAACCTGCACGTCGCGTCGGACACCACCCCACACGTGGCCGGCCTCCGGTGCGGGCATCTCCACCTCCCCGCGCCGGCGACACCTGGCTGCGCATCGAGGTGTGACGGCTTCGACGCTTCGACACCCGCCTCGGCCGTCGGTGTACGTGAGGAACTGGGCTTTCCTTGTGAACTCAGTGCATGAGACACATATTGAGGGGTGCTCGTGTCACCCGCGTCGGCCGGGTGGACATCTCCATGACGCTCCTGCGAGGTCCCATGCTCGACCACCGTCTCGTACAGACGGCCGTGACCGGTCACAAGAACTCCGACCATCCGGTCATCCTGCCGATGGACAGGTGGGAACTGGACCGCTGGCGCAAGGCGCACCCCGCCTACAGCTACTGGTGCGGACTGCAACTCGACTGTTGCGGCGGGGAACTTGAGCGACCGGCGGTACACCACCCAGGTGTGTCACTTCGCCCACCACGCGACCGCTCCGGCCTGCCACCGCGTGAACAACGGTGAGTCCAGCGCCGACCACCTCTTCATCAAGCGCGGAGTGCAGAGGCTGCTCGGTGAGCGGAAAGTGAGGGGGCGAGTCGAGACACGCGACCTCGGCACCGGCCCGGGCGACGCGGTGGACGTCTACCTGCCCGGCAGCCGGCGCCGACTGCGCTTCCAGCTCGGCGCCGTCGGCTACCGGGCCTGGCGCCGGGCCGACGACGAACTCGCCGCGGACGCCGACGGCATCGACTGGATCCTTGCTTCGGGGGCCCGATCACCCAGCACATCCTCGGCCGCCACGGTTACTGCCTCCGGGTTCGCTGCGAAACGGCAGGCGGTGAGCGACGGGTCCACATCGGCGCGGAGGGCCGCGATCGCACAGTGTCCTGGACCCCGCTGGAGGACTGCCTGCTGACACCGTCCGGCCTCGTCACGCCCCACACCGAGCGCACCCACCTCTCGCCCGCACACCCCGGACCGGTCGCGTTTCCCCTCCAAACCGGCCTCGTCTTCACACCCGCCCCGGCCGACTCACCGTTCGCGGCGGAGGACCGACGGCTGCTCGTCGCCGACGTCAAACCAGCGGGCAGCCCGGTCGTCCGGGGCCTGACAGCGCTCCCGGGCGACACCGGCGGGCCGTCCGCCCCTCACGTGTACCGCGTCACCGGTGACGCGCGGATGCTCGTCGGCGAGGGCACCGCGGGCTGGGCCGTCGAGTTCAAGCGGTACGAGCGGCTCGACGCGCAGGCCGCCCGGCGGACCGGCCTGCGGACGACTCCCGACACCTCGGACCCGGCGGCGCCCGCAGCGTGGACCGGCCGGCCGAAGGAATCGCAGCCGAGGCGGAAACCCGAGGCGCACGCTTCCGGCTTCGGCTCCACGGCGGGGCCGTGCCCCGCACACCAAGAACGAGCTGCTGACCGCCGTGCGTGACACGCTGGCCCGTCACGCACGGCTGCAGCACACGCTCACCTGGGAGGACCTGGCCCGCACGGTCAGCCCCGAACTGGCGAAGTACTCCACCGCCGAACGGCAGACCCTCCTGGTCGAAGTCGACAGTCCGCTGCGGGAACACGTGCCGGTCCTCTCCGCGCTCTCCGGGAGAACGGAGAGCCGCTGCCGTACCTGCCCCAGGTGCTGCCCCGCCTCGGCGTCCTGTACTCGAGCATCTCGACGCGCATCGCGGAAGGGGCCGCCGTGGAGACGGAACGGGCGTTCGCCGCGTACGCGGTCCCCTCACGCACCATGCGACCACGGCTCTCTCTCGCGCCTACGCAGCCCGTGGCGCGCCCACCGACGGAGCCGAAGAAGAAAAAAGCCGGGTACAAGGGCGTCTACGCCCGCATCGATCAGGCCTGGGGAATCGACGGGAGGAAACGCGGAAGCCGGTGACGTCACATGGCCGCGAGCGCCACGAACGCGGCCCACTCGTCCCGGCCGACCCGCAGCACGGGACCGTCACCCGCGGCCTTGGAGTCCCGTACGTACACGGCACCCGCGCCGGCGGCCACCTCGACGCAGTCACCGCCGTTGGTTCCGCTGTGGCTGCTCTTGAACCACGCGAGGTCGCCGGACTGCTCAACGTGCTGGTCGATGCTCATAGCTCCCCTGCCAAGTGCTCGATGAACCTGGCAGACTCCTCGGTGTTGAGGGCCTGTGAGCGCAGCATTCCATACTGGAGGCAGAACTCGCTGACCTCGTTTCGGTCCGAGCGGATGTTCACGACTCCCTGGGCCTCGATGGAGACGAACTGCCGCCGCTCGACGGTTTCCAGCAGGACGAACTGGCCGTTGACCCCGCTGTGCGCGGCCCGTTGGGTCGGCATCACCTGGATCTCCACGTTTCGCATGCGGGTGCAGTCCCGCAGGTGCGCGAGTTGTTCCTTCAGGACTGCTCCGCCGCCCACCGCCCGGTGGAGAGCGCCCTCTTCGAGGACGAACGAGAACACGACGCACGGGCTCCTGCGCGTCAGCAGGGACTGCCGGGCGAGCCGGGCGGTGAGGTGCTGCTCGATGGCCTCCTCTTCGAGGGGCGGGAAGTGCGCTTCGAGAAGAGCACGGGCGTACGCCTCCGTCTGCAACAGCCCCGGCACCAGCATCGGGTCGTACGAGAACCTGCTCACCGCCTCGGCCTCCAGCGAGGCGAAGTCCTGGAAGAACAGGGGCAGCTTCGCCCGATCCACGTCCTCCTGGAGCACCCGCAGCGCCCCGCCCGCCTCCAGCACCCGCTCCGCGGCCTCCGTGAAGGCCGCCTTCGCCGGTCTCCGCCCCTGTTCGACGGAGGCGGCCTGCTCCAGCGAGTAGTCGATCGCCTCGGCGAGGGCCTGCTGGGTGAGGCCGGCGCGTTCGCGGAAGAGGCGGACCAGCTTGCCGTAGGCGCTCCAGGCCGCCGGACGTTCCTTGTCCGGTCCGCGCCGGCCGGTGGTCCCGCATTCCCGCTGGGTCGTCCTGCCCATCGCACCCCCTCGTTCCGCGCGGCGTTCCGTCGTGAGCGATAACGACCGGCCCGGCGTTCCGGCCACGCGCGCGCACCCGTACACCCGTCGTACGAACCCGTACAGCGGCCGTACCACGTGACCGGGTACGGAGGTCCGACCTCGCCCCCGCTGTCCGCGTGACGGGACGGTGACCCCGTGAAGTCGACCAACATCAGGGTGGAACTGCCCACCGGCGTCCCCCACCTCACCATCCGTCTCAGCAGCACCGCACGCGGAGCCCGTCTCGCCCGTCGCCTCGCCGGGCAGCAGCTCGCGGCCTGGGGAATCCCGTACGACTCCGAGACGTCACGGGCCGTCGCCCTCGTCACGGCCGAGCTGGCGGCCAACGCGGTCACCCACGGTCGCACTCCCGGCCGGGACTTCCGCCTGACGCTGCTCCTCCTGCCCGAGCACGGCGTCGTCCGCGTCGAGGTGACCGACACCCGCCCGGGGCGCCTGCCCCGTGATCCGGCGGCCGGACCGGCGGCGCCCGACGCCCCGTCGGGGCGTGGACTGCTGCTCGTCGCGGCGTACGCCGAACGATGGGGCTACGAGGTGCGGGACGCGTACACGAAGACCGTCTGGGCGGACCTGACAGTCATCGGTCCGTGTTTCCTCCGCACGTGAAGAAGTCCGCCGGCTGAAGGGCGCCCGCGGTGAGCGAGTTCTCCCCGCACGATCACGGCCCGGCACGCGGCCATGGACTCCGCGTCGTGGAGGAGGGCTTGAGGCGGGGTGACATCCCATGTCCGCCCGGGACCCTGGCCGTCGTCGACGGCGTTCGTCTGGAGGTGTGGAGTGGAGAGGTCCGTCTCAGCCCCGCATTCCGAAGCCAATTTCTTCGAAGAGCCTGCTCCACTCACTTTCTCCATCAGTGAAAGGGGTTTCGTCGACCTCGTAAATCTGCTGTCGCATACGCTCCACGACGCGGGCGCGTTCACCCTCTTCGTCCACCGGAAGTCCCTTGTATTCACTCTTTCCGCGCTCCAGGACGATGAGGGAATGAACGAATGAGGAAAGATCCGCGTTCATCGCGGTATAGCTCTCTTCCTCTTCGGGAAAGGAGTGGACTCTCCCATCGCTCGGGTCGATGACGACCGTTGCGCAGTTGAATACTCCCAGAATTTCCCACCCTTCGGATTCGGGCGGGCATTCTGCGCCATCTGCCTCGAACACGGCTCTCAGGCTCGGCCTGTCGTCGATCCTCTCCAGGGACTCGTCCTCGAGGTCCAAGCGGCTCGAGAAGAACGAGCTCTCCGGCAGGCCGACATCCGACAGGAAGTGCGCCACCTCGCGCCGCATGTGACTGTCGGCGGAGCGAGGGAAGCAGGTGACGCAGGCAAGGCCGAAGCTGTCAACCACCTGACGTGGTGTGATGCGGATCAACAATTCTCTGTCTCCTGCGGTCCGGTGCGTCGACCGTCTTGCCCTTGCTTCGGCCGCCGACCATGTGCGAACAGGCTTTTGTCTCCCTCGGCTACGACGTCCCGGATGTCTTCGGCGAGGTTGCGGTAGTCCTTGGCGGTATCGCGCACCTCGTCCTCGTCGATGTTCGGCCACTGCACACCGACCAGGTCAAGGACCTCGACGAGCTCATCGGGCAGCTTCTTGCCCACGCGTCACGTCTCCCCCATGATCCCCCCTCCGCCTTCGCAATCGAGTGCGGGTACGTCAATCTCGGCATGACGAACTCGCGGCCCTCGCGGTGTCCGCCCGCCGGACCGAACCGAGCGCCGTCCTCGCCTCGCTCGCCGACGGCTACGGCACCTGGCTCGACGAGCAGCGCCGCAAGGCGCGCTCGCTACCCTTCCGCGCGGTGGGCGGCACCGACGCCAACGTCACCGGTGTGGTGACGGCCGTCCCGGACGCGAACGGCACCCCGGGATCGGCGTCGACCACCAGGTGAACGTCCGGAACCGCTGCCACGGGGACGAGGGCGTCGCCGCCGGCCCGCCGGAGGCTCCCGACGGGCAGACGGCCGAGCCGCACCGGGTGGGCCTCGCCCAGGAGTTCGACAGGGTGGGCAGCGGCAGCGTCCGGAGTTATGATCTCGGCCTCTCGAAGTCCGACGACGACCCGCCAGCGGGTCCCGACGACAGCAGGGACGGACGCTTGAACCCCGGCAGGGAACAACGACAGGACCGTGCGACCGGTATCCCGGTGGGAAGGGCGGACGGCCGATGAGCGACGTGGATCCCTGCCGGGTGCCCGAGGAAGTGGCCAGCGGAACCGAAGGCGGCGGTGGTCGCCGCCCGTGGCTCGTCGCCGGAGTGGCCGCGGGTGTGCTGGTCCTCTCGGGCGCCGTGGCCGCGTCGGGGTGGCTCCTCGGCGGGCCGGACGACGCCGGATCCGGTGACCGCCTGGAGAAGGCGGCGGCGGACGCGCGGTGGGCCGAGGGGATCACACCGGAGTGGATGAGCGAGCGGATGGGCCTCGGCATCCCGGCCACGGCCCGGTCCCCGCAAGCCGCGTACGAGGTCACCTCCCGCTTCGACACGGGCCTTCTCACCTTCACCCTGACCAGGTCGGAGGCGGAGGCGTATCTGGAGGAGCACCCCCCGGAGGGCATGTGGCTCGAACCGACCTCCGCACAGGCCGGCGTCGCTCCCCACCACTTCGCGCACTTCGGACTCCCGGAACCCGAGACGTTCGAGGACGGCATGCGCTACGGCCACGTCTGTCCCGGCTCCGCCGAAGCCACCAAGGCGCCCGACGTCTCCGGTGTGTACAACTCGTCCAGTGAGCTGTGTGTCAGTCTGTACGCGCACGAGTACACGCCGAAACGCACCCGCATCTACCTCCGCGACCACTTCGATCCTGGCATCGGTCCTCTCCCCACGCCGCCCCCGCCGGCGTCGACGGGATGAGGATCCCGCCGGCAGGGCGCGGAGGACCGCCGCCTTCGCCCCGGCCCGGCACCGAAGCACATCGAAGACTCCGCTCCTCCGAGTGGACCAGCCCGTTGCGGCGCTCGGGAACCCCAGTGGTGCGACACGGCCACGAGCGCCACGAACACGGCCCACCCGTCCCGGCCGATCCGCGGCACGGTCCCACCGCCCGCGGCCTCTTGCGATGCGACCGACGGCCGGACGCCCTGGTCGTCCGGAGCGAGGCGCTGCCCGTGAGGCGCACCGGCTCGGAGGCCCGGTCGGGTTCCGGCAGGACGAGCCGGGTCTCGGAGAAGGCGAGGCCGTGCTCGGACAACACGCTCCCTGACCGTCCGCCTGCTCCGGCTGTTCCGCCCCCGCACTCCGGGCAACCGACGGTTTCGGCTGCCGTGCCGTGCCGGTCCGTCCCGTTCCCAGGGCCGTCCTGCGCGGCTCGGTCAGCGGGTGAGTCCTGATTCCCAGGCCCAGGCCGCTATCTCGACCCGGTTGCGGGCGCCGATCTTGCCCTGGATGTTGGTGAGGTGGGTCTTCACCGTGCCCACGCTGATGTGCAGGGCGGCGGCGACCTCCGCGTTGGTGTGCCCACGGGAGACGAGGGCGGTGACCTCGGTCTCGCGCTCGGACAGGGGCGAGGGACGGACCGGGTCGCCAGCCGCGGCGGAGCGGGCGAACTGCTGGAGCAGGCGGACGGTGATGGAGGGGCTGATGAGGGCCTCGCCGGAGGCGGCGGAGCGGACGGCCTCGGCCAGCAGACGAGGGCCCGCGTCCTTGAGGAGGAAGCCGCAGGCGCCGTGGTGCAGGGCCTGGTGGACGTACTCGTCGTCGTCGAAGGTCGTCACCATGACGACCTTCGGGGTGTGCGCGGCCCCGGGACGGTGCAGGTGCCGCAGCGCCTCGATGCCGTTCAGCCGCGGCATGCGGATGTCCATGAGGACGACGTCGGGGCGGTGCAGGTCGGCCTGCTGGATCGCGGCGACCCCGTCGGCGGCCTGGGCGACGACCTCGATGTCGTCCTCGGCCGACAGGATCATGGCCATGCCGGTGCGGACGATCGTCTGGTCGTCCGCGAGGAGGACACGGATGGTCATCGGAGGACCCGCCGCAGGGGGAGAGGGAGTTCGAGTGCGACGTGCCAGCCGGACCCGGGGCCGGGACCCGCGGTCAGCGTGCCCCCGGCGGCGGCGGTGACCTCGCGCAGGCCGCGCAGTCCGTAGCCGGTGCCGCCGGACGGACGGTGGTGTCCGTCGTCGGTGATCCGCGCGGTCACCCGGCGGCGGGAGACGTCCAGGTGCACGTGTGCGGTGGTGCAGTCGTGGGCGTGCTTGCGGACGTTCGTCAGCGCCTCCATGACCACGCGTTCCACGAGGTGGGCGGCGTCCGCGGGAAGGTTGTCGACCGGGCCGGTCTCGGTGAAGCCGACCCGGGCCCCGGGGAGCCGGCAGCCGGCGACGAGGGTCCGGACGGCGTCCGTGCCCGGTGCCCGGGTGTCCGGGACGGCGTCCTCGCGCAGGGCGCCGACCATCCTGCGCATGGCGTCCAGGGCCTCCGCCCCGGTGGCCTCGATCAGTTGCAGGGCGTCGCCCACCGCCTGGGGCTTCCTGGCCGCGACGGCGCGGGCACCCTGCGCCTGGAGCACGATGCCCGATATGTGGTGGGCGACGAAGTCGTGCAGGTCGCGGGCGAAGCCCAGCCGCTGTTCGAGTCTGATCTGCTCCTCGTGCTGCCGGCGGGAGGCGACGACCAGGCGGACGGTGAGGCCGGAGGCCAGGGCGCCGCCGGCCACCAGCGTCAGGACGAGCGCGACGATGCTGCTGCCCTCGTCCACCTCGATCACCAGCGGACGCAGGATGACGGCTGCCATCAGCAGCGGCAGAGCGACAGCGGTGCCGGCCGGGGAACCCCGCCGCGCCGTCACGTGCAGCAGCACCATCAGGGCGGTCGGCTCGAACAGGGTGTAGGCGTCGGAGGCCTGGTCCAGGACCGAACCGCCGCTCGCCGCCACGCGCAGTCCGACCGAGCAGGCCAGCGACACCAGGGCCACGCCGCACGCCGCCCACGCCAGCACCGCGGGGGACAACCTGATCCCCACGGCCGGGAGGGCGACGGCCGCCGCCGCGGCCGTCGACAGGAACAGCGTGACCCCGGCGCCCCGGTTTTCGAGGGCGCCGGTGTCGATGTCGATCAGCAGGGCCGCTCCGAGGAGGCAGAGCAGCAGGGCGCTGACGGCGAACCGGCCGGCGGCCGGCGCGCGCGGTGGTCCGATCATGGTGAGAACCCTAGCCGCGCGCGACACCGGGTCCTCTCCGCCGAAAGTCGTAGTCGTCCACCGGGGAATGGATCCTTCGGGAGATCCGCCGGACCTGGCCCGGAAGGAAGCTGAAGCACGTCAGCACCGCTCGCCCCGACCGAAGGACCAGCCCTCATGGACATGCGCTTCCAGGTGGACTCCGCACCCGTTCTCGGCCCCGCGCTCGTCCTGTTCGCGGTCGGCACCGTCGTCCGGGTGAGACGCGGGGCGTGGGACAGGCGCCGCGGTCTGCTGCGGCTGGCCGCCGCCGTCTACGTCGCCGCCGTGCTGTCCCTGACGGTCTTCCCGCTGAACGTGACGTGGGGCGAGTACGCCAACCAGGCTCCCTGGATCGGGCAGATCAACTTCGTCCCGCTGTTCACCGCGGACATCACCATGGTGCCCAACGTCGTCATGATGGTGCCGGCCGGCTTCCTGCTGCCCCTGTTGTTCCGGCACGCCACCTCGGCGTCGCGGGCGACCCTGATGACGGCGGCGGCCAGCCTGTCCGTGGAAGCCGCGCAGCTGTTGTCGTACATCGTCCTGAACAACGGTCGCTCCGTGGACGTCAACGACCTCCTCGCCAACACGCTCGGCGGACTCGCCGGCTACGCCCTGGTGACCCTCGCCCTGCGCGCGCCGTCCCTGCGCGGGACCCTCCTCGCGACCGCGCTGCCCCGCTCCGCGGCCTCGCGGGCCGACCGCCGGCGGACGGCGGCCGCCGACGGCACCCGGGAGGCCCCGACCGCGGGCCCCGCCGTCCGCCCTTGACCCCGCCCGCTCCCGCACCATCTGGTTCACGCGGGGAACGGCGGCTCGCGGCCACAGGGCCGCGAGCCGTCACCTCGAAGCCGCCGAGGCCGCGCGACGCACCGCTGCGCACGCGTCCCGCCCCGGATGTCCGGGAAGCCGGGCGCCCGTGCGGGCCGTACGCCGGCGGAGCGGGCCCATGGGGCCACCGGGGACCGCCGGGCGCTTCTCCGGCGCCAGGAGGGGATGCGGGCGGTGGCCGGGGCGGGAGGTCCGGAGCCGGTGCGCGTGGTCGAGGACCTGTCCGATGCCCGGGCGGATCCGCTGGTCCTCCCGCGCTCCCGTCGGGCTCGCTGCCTCGCGATGAACACGTCTGCCCCCGGCGACCACCCCGCGTCGGACGCGGGAGCGCCCGGTGCGCGGGCGTGTGCCCCGGCGCCCCGGCCGGCGAGACGCGCGGGGAGCGCACCCGTCGTCGCCTCGTCGGGACGGTTCGGGTCGAGCGGGGGATCCACGGACGGACGTCGGCCCGGTCCGCGCGGCCGGAGGGAACCGCCGGGGATTCCGCTCCGGCCCCGAGCAGCCGGGTCCGGCCCGGATCGGCTGATCCCGGGCCGGACCGGATCCCGGCGGCGGTCAGTTCCCGACCGCCGCCGCGAACATGCCCGCCTCGTACGAGCCGCCCTTCTGGTGGGTGATCACCGCGAGGCGGTTGGCCGCGTTGATCAGGGCGACCAGGCAGACGAGCGCGGCGGTCTGGCCGTCGTCGTAGTGCGTGCGGACCAGGGCCCACGTCTCGTCGGAGACGCCCCGGGAGGCGTCGCCGAGGCGGGTGCCCTCCTCGGCGAGGGCCAGGGCCGCCCGCTCGGCCTCGGTGAACACGGTGGATTCGCGCCAGGCGGCGACCAGGTGGAGACGGACCGCGCTCTCCCCGGCCGCCGCGGCCTCCTTGACGTGCATGTCGACGCAGTGGCCGCAGCCGTTGATCTGGCTGGCGCGCAGTGACACCAGCTCCTGCGTGGACTTCGGCAGCGGGGAGTCGTGGATCACCAGGGCGGCGCCTGCGAACCGCTTGGCGAACCGGGCGGCGAGCTCGTTCTCGAACAGGTTGAACCGGTCGTTCATGGTTTCTCCCTCACTCGTGTTCATGCGCGGTGTCGCGCCGGACCGAACACGAGATGCCGGCCGCCCGCTCCCCGTGACGGGGAGGAGGTGTGACGTGTGCCACCGTCCACGTCGACGGCTCCGGCCGCCTCCGCCCGGACGGCAGTCACCCGCGCCGCGGCACTCTCCGGCCGTCGCACGGCTATCGCACATCACCGCACCGGTGTACGGTCTCGGGCCGACGGCCTTTGGGAGCGCTCCCATCGTGCTGTACCACGCTGTGTCCGCATCACGCTGTGCTCGCATCGCAGGAGGAGGAACGCTGTGAAACGCTTCTTGGCCTTACTGGCGACCTGTGCGACGGTCCTGGGCCTCACGGCACTGACCGGCCCGCAGGCGGCGGCCGCCGCCGGCTGCAGGGTCGACTACACGGTGTCCGGCCAGTGGCAGGGCGGCTTCCAGGCCGGAGTGAGGATCACCAACCTGGGCGCCCCCCTCTCCGGGTGGACGCTCGGGTTCACCATGCCGGACGCCGGGCAGAAGGTCGTCCAGGGCTGGAACGCCACCTGGTCGCAGTCCGGCGCCACGGTCACCGCCGCCGCTGCCGACTGGAACCGCGCGCTGGCCACCGGCTCCACCGTCGACGTGGGATTCACTGGCTCGTTCACGGGCGCCAACCCGCGGCCCACGGCGTTCACGCTCAACGGTGTCGCCTGCACGGGATCCGTCGAGGAACCCCCGCCCGCCCCGGACGACGGCACCCCCGTGGGCATCAACGGGCAGCTGCACGTCTGCGGAGTGAACCTGTGCAACCAGTACGGCCGCCCCGTACAGCTGCGCGGCATGAGCACCCACGGCATCCAGTGGTTCAGCCGGTGCTACAACACCGCCTCCCTGGACGCGCTGGCGAAGGACTGGCGGTCGGACCTGCTGCGCATCGCCATGTACGTGCAGGAGAACGGTTACGAGACCGACCCGGCGGGCTTCACCGGCCGCGTGAACAGCCTCGTCGACATGGCCGAGGCCCGAGGCATGTACGCCGTGATCGACTTCCACACCCTCACGCCGGGCGACCCGAACTTCAACCTCGACCGGGCGAAGACGTTCTTCGCCTCCGTGGCCGCCCGCAACGCCGACAAGAAGAACGTGATCTACGAGATCGCCAATGAGCCCAACGGAGTGAGCTGGGCGGCTGTCAAGAGCTACGCCGAGCGGGTCATCCCGGTGATCCGGGCCGCGGACCCGGACGCCGTCGTCATCGTCGGCACCCGCGGCTGGTCGTCACTGGGGGTCTCGGACGGCTCCAACGAGAACGAGGTCGTCGACAACCCCGTCAACGCCACCAACATCATGTACGCGTTCCACTTCTACGCCGCGAGTCACAAGGACAACTACCGTGCCGCGGTGAGCCGGGCGGCCTCCCGGCTGCCGCTGTTCGTCTCCGAGTTCGGCACGGTGAGCGCCACCGGAGGCGGAGCGGTGGACCGGGCGAGCAGTACGGCCTGGCTGGACCTGCTCGATCAGCTGAAGATCAGCTACGCGAACTGGACCTACTCCGACGCCGACGAGGGCAGCGCGGCGTTCCGGCCCGGCACCTGCGGCGGCGCCGACTACAGCGGCAGCGGCGTGCTGACCGAGTCCGGTGCGCTGCTCAAGAGCAGGATCAGCACCCCCGACGACTTCCCCACGAGCTGACCCGGGACGGGGGCCCGGCCGGCCGGGCCCCCGTGCCACCGGCTGGGAGCGCTCCCGTCACGCTGCGGTGCCCTGCGTCTCGTGATCGACACGACGACACCCGGACCCGACATCCGGCTCGGCGACGAGCCGGTCCCGTACCCCCACGCCGACGGTGCGCCGACGCAGGACATCGGCCGGCAGCGGCTCGCCCGTACCGCCCCGCTCCGTCCCGTCCCACCGCCCTGCGACCGGGCGGGAGAGCTACGGGACGGGTGACGACACGCCGTGGTTCGACGACATGGTCGTCGGGCCCGCTCCCGTCGACCGCCGACGGACCCCCGGCCGGTGGTCCGTCCCGGGCGGTCCCTTCCCGCACCTGTCACAGAACCGCGGCGCCCGGCGTCCTGTGGGCATGGGACCGTGGAGGACGAGCAGGCGGGAGCAACCGGTGGAGAACACGCGAACGGAGCACACGGACGCCGCGACCGAGGCGTTCGTCGCCCACCGCAACCTGCTGTTCACCGTCGCCTACGAGATGCTCGGCTCGGCCGCCGACGCCGAGGACGTGCTGCAGGAGACCTGGCTGCGCTGGGCGGGCGTCGAGCTCGAAACGGTGCGGAACCGGCGGGCCTACCTCGTACGGATCACCACCCGGCAGGCGCTGGGCAGACTGCGCACGCTCGGCCGCCGCAAGGAGTCCTACGTCGGCTCCTGGCTCCCCGAGCCGCTGCTCACCGCGCCCGACGTGGCCGAGGACGTCGAGCTGGCCGACAGCGTGTCGATGGCGATGTTGTTGGTGCTGGAGACGCTCGCCCCCACCGAGCGGGCGGTGTTCGTGCTGCGCGAGGTGTTCGGCCTCGAGTACGACGAGATCGCCGAGGCCGTCGGCAAGAGCCCGGCCGCGGTCCGGCAGATCGCGCACCGGGCGCGCGCGCACGTCGCGGCGCGCCGGCCGCGCGGACCCGTGTCGCCGACCGAGACCCGGAACGCCCTCGACGCCTTCCGGCGGGCGGTCGAGACGGGCGATCTGCAGGGCCTGCTCGACGTCCTCGCGCCGGACGTCGTCCTCCTGGGCGACGGCGGCGGCGTCAAACAGGCCGTCCTCAGGCCCGTCGTGGGAGCGGACAAGGTGGCCCGCCTGCTGCGGGGCGGGCTGAGCAGGCTCACCGCCGAGATGACGCTGGGGCCGGCGGAGGTCAACGGCCGCCCCGCGCTGGTCGTCAGGCTCGACGGCGCGCTCGACACCGTCCTCGTGGTGCGCGTCGACGACGGCCTCATCACCGGCCTCTACGCCGTCCGCAACCCCCGGAAGCTGTCGTACATGCGGCGGGAGACCAGCCTGCGCCGGTGAGGCCGACCGACTTCAGGGAGAGGTGCGGGCTTCGGACTCCTCCAGCTCGCCGGCGAGCGTCTCCGCGTCGTACGGCCCGGTGTGCCGCCGGTCGCCGACGAAGAGGGCCGGCGTGCCGCGGGCGCCACTGACCTCGGCGCCGGTCGCGCCGGCTCAGCTCCGGGCGTCGGCGAGCGGGCCCCGGTGGCGTCGCACCACGTCCGCGTACGCCTTCGCGCTCGGCTTCGGACGGCGCTCGAAGGTGTCGCGGTCGACCTCGTGGAGTCCGAGCCGGGCGCCGTACCCGAAGATCCACTCGAAGTTGTCCATGAGCGTCCAGTGGCAGTACCCGAGGACGGGCGTGCCCGCGCGCACCTCGGCCGCGAGGTGCTCGACGGAGGCGGGGACGAAGGCGGCGCGCTGCGCGTCGTCCGGGGTCTGGATGCCGTGTTCGGTGACGAGGACCGGCACCCCCGACACCTCGTGGGCGTAGCGCACGGCGCCCGCGAGGGACTCGGGCTCGATGACGGTGCCCATCCCGTTGCGCTCGCCCTCGGGCGTCACCTCGCCGTCGGGGCCGTGGACGATCCGCTCGTAGTTCTGCACGCCGATGAAGTCGTCGTGGCGTGCCTCGCGCAGCCAGTGGTCGTAGACGGCGGCGCGCTTGGCGTCCCGGCGTTCCTCTCCGCCGGGGAGGGCCACCTCGTCGGCGACGGCGATGGAGACGCCGACGGGCAGGTCGGCGCGGCGGGCCTTGATCGCCTCGCGGGCGGCCCGGTGCGCCCGCGTGAACGCGGCCTGGAACTCGTCCTGCCGGTGGGCGGGGATGACGTTCGCGCTGGCGTAGGTCCCGCTCCCGGCGGCGTGCGCGGCGGCCGCGAGCATCCGCGTCTTGAGCGCCTCGGCCTCGGCCGGGAGCTTCGCGCCCGCCTGCAGCAGCTGTTCCAGGTTGGGTTCGTTCAGGGTGACGCCGTAGGCGATGCGGTCGCCGAAGCGCGCCATGACGCGGTCGCACTGCTCGGCGAAGCGGGCCGGGGCGTCGGCGGCGGTCCAGGAACCGGCCGCGGCGAACCAGTGCGGTGCGGTGAAGTGGCTGAACGTCACCAGGGGGGCGAGCCCGCGCTCGAGACAGCCGTCGACCTTGCGTTCGTAGTGGTCGAGGGCCTCGGCGGAGACCACACCGCGCTCGGGTTCGATGCGGGCCCACTCGACGGAGAACCGGAAGGCGTTGAGCCCGAGTCCGGCGGCCAGGTCGAGGTCCGTCTCCCAGTGCTGGTAGCCGCGGCACGCCGGGCCGCTCGGTTCACGGAACAGCGAGGGTGTCGTGTGCTCCAGGAACCAGGTGTCGCTGGCGCTGTTGTCGCCCTCGTTCTGGTGTCCCGCGGTGGCGACGCCCCACAGGAAGGTGTCGGGCAGGCCGGTGTGCGTCATGTGTGTGCTCCTCGCACTGGTTCGGATGGGGCGGGGCGCCCCGCGGGGCCGGACGTACCGTCGGGCGTCACCGCGCGGCCGCGGGGAAGGGCGCGTAGAAGGTGTGCCGGCCGGGCCCGGCCTCCACGGGCTCCGCACCCGGCAGATCGACCAGCGCGGTGACGTCGGGCGGCACGACGACGTCGACGCGCAGTCTGTCGCCCTCCCGGCTCCACCCGGCCCCGGCCCGGCCGTACGGCGTCTCGTGCTCGGCCCGCGCCCAGGTCAGACCGCCGCCGGGGCGGGGACGGACCAGCAGCCGCCGGTAGCCCGGCCCGGCCGGAGCCAGGCCGGCCACGGTGCGGTGCATCCAGTCGGCGACCGCGCCGAGCGCGTAGTGGTTGAAGGAGGTCATCTCGCCGGGGTTGACGCTGCCGTCGGGGAGCATGCTGTCCCAGCGTTCCCACACGGTGGTGGCGCCCATGTCGACCTGGTACAGCCATGACGGGCACGCCCGCTGTGTCAGCAGCCGGTAGGCGGTGTCCACGTGTCCGGTGCCGGCCAGCGCGTCGCACACCAGGGGAGTGCCGAGGAAGCCGGTGCCGATGCGGTGGCCGCGCTCCGCCACCAGGTCCGCCAGCCGGCGTCCGGCCTCGGCGCGCTCGGCGTCGTCCTCGAGCAGCCGGAAGCACAGGGCGAGGGCGTAGGCGGTCTGCGTCTCCTCCGTCAGGCGTCCGCCGCCGGTGTGGAAGCGGGCGAGGAAGGCGCCCCGGACCGCGTCGGCCAGGGTGTGGTAGCGGGTGGCGTCGTCGTGGTCGTCCAGGACCTCCGCGGTCCGGGCCAGCAGCCGCGCGGAGTGCGCGAAGTACGCCGTGGCGACCAGGGCGGACGACGTCATCGCGCGGCCGGGGTCGTCCGCCGGGGCGGTCGGGTCCAGCCAGTCGCCGAACTGGAACCCCTCACCCCAGATCCGGTCCGGTCCGGCCAGGCGGTCGACGGCGTCGACCCAGGCGCGCATCGAGGGGTACTGGGTGCGCAGCACCTCGGTGTCGCCGTAGCGCTCGTACAGCACCCAGGGCACGACGACGGCCGCGTCGCACCAGCCGGCCATGGGCGGGTTGCCGGGCGGGAGCGGCACCGGGGTGATCACCGGGATGTCGGGGCTGAACACCGGGGGCACGTGCCGTTCGTCGGCGCCCTGGTCGGCGGCGAGGTCGCGCAGCCAGGAGCGCAGGAAGTCACGGACGTCGTGGAGGAAGGCCGCGGTGGGGGCGAAGACCTGGACGTCGCCGGTCCAGCCGAGCCGCTCGTCGCGCTGCGGGCAGTCGGTGGGCACGTCGACGAAGTTGCCGCGCATCCCCCACACCACGTTCTCGTGCAGGCGGTTCAGGGAGGCGTCCGAACAGGTGAACCAGCCCGTGCGGCGCAGGTCGCTGTGGACGACCACGGCCGTGACGTCGGCCGGGTCGAGGTCGCCGGGCCAGCCCTCGACGTCGGCGTAGCGGAAGCCGTGGAAGGTGAAGCGGGGCTCCCACTCCTCGCCCGCCGGGTCGCCGCGCAGGACGTAGCGGTCGGTGGCGACGGCGTGCCGCAGCGGACGCGTGCAGAGGTCGCCGTCCTCGAGGACCTCCGCGTGGCGGAGCGTCACCGTGCGGCCGGCCTCGCCGCGGACCCGGATGCGCAGCCGCCCGACGAGGTTCTGGCCGAAGTCGAGGACCGTGCGTCCGGAGGGCGAGGTGGTGACCGCGACGGGCGCGAGGTGTTCGATGCGGCGCACCGGCGGGCTGTCGGCCGGGAAGAGGGCGGCGGTGTCGAAGTCGATGACGTCGGCCGGCTGCCACGCCGAGTCGTCGAAGCCGGCTTCGCTGAAGCCCGCCCGCTCCCGGCGGGCGTCGTACTCCTCGCCCTCGTACAGGCCGGCGGCGAGGACGGGCCCGGCGCTCCAGCGCCAGCCGTCCCCGGTGGCGACGGTCTCGGCGGTGCCGTCGGCGTACTCGAGGCGCAGTTCGGCGAGGAGGCCGGTGCGCTCGCCGTAGACGTCCCGGGTGCCGCCGTTGAAGCCGAGCAGGCCCCGGTACCAGCCGTCGGCCAGGTGGGCGCCCCAGGCGTTGCGGCCCTCGCGGACCAGGGGGGTGACGTCGAAGGACTGGTAGCGGTGCCGGTGGCGGTAGCTCGTCCAGCCGGGGGCCAGCACGTGGTCGCCCACCGTGGTGCCGTTGAGCTCCAGTTCGTAGACGCCGAGTGCGGTGACCCGGAGCCGGGCCGACCGCACGGCCGCCCGCGCGGTGAACTCGCCCCGCAGCAGCGCGGCCGGGCGGGCCCCCTCGGCGGGCACGGGCATGCGGGGACTGACGACACGTGCGGTCCAGTGGTGGTTCATGGCGCCCTTCTCGGCGGCGGCGGGGGAGCAGGCACGATCATGCAGCGAACACCTAGTGATTGCCAGGTGTTCGAGTGTGTGACGTACGACACGCCGGGTGTCGCCCGTGCGATTGAGCCATGTGCATGACAAGCAGCCGGAGCCGCCGGGGCCCGGTGGCTCCGAAAGGGGTGTCTACAGCCCCTGTCCGTCCGTGGAGATGACCCGCAGCAGGCGGTCGAGGTGGCCGCGCATGACCGCGATCAGGTCGAAGGAACGTCCCGAGGCCAGCCACTGCTGCATCAGCCCCGCGTCCAGGGCGGCGCACTCGCGGGCGATGCCCTCGTGGTCCAGGCCGGGGAGCAGCTCCCCGCTGCGGCTGCCGGCCCGCAGCCGGTCGGCGAGCTCCGCGACGCCCTTCTCCTGCCAGGTGGTGAAGTGGTCGTGGGCCGGGTGGTCGGGTGCGGTGGCCTCGGCGGTCAGCACGACCGCCAGCTCCACCATGCCGGGCATGCCGAGCGTCTCGGCGGTGTCCTCCAGGTGGCAGCGGAAGGCGTCCCGCACCGAGTCGGAGACGCGTTCCCAGCGCACGTCCATGCGTTCGTGCCAGTACTCGATGACCGCGAGCAGCAACTGCTGCTTGTCGCGGAAGTGGTGCAGCAGCCCGGCGTCGGTGATCTCGGCGTCCCGTGCGACGCGGGCGAGGGAGGTCTTGCGGTAGCCGTCCCTGCCGAAGCGCAGCAGGGCGGCCTCCAGGATCTGTGTGCGCCGCGCCCGGCCCGCCGTGTAGTGGCCGCGTGGTCCCCTGGGTGTCGCCATGTCGGAACAGTACCGGCGGAGTGCGGGGCGACGGTCGACCGCGTCGGCCGCGGGCGTGCTGTGTGAGGTGGGCCACACTCTCGAAACCTAGCGGTCACTAGGTGTTCAGGTCATCATCGTCCCACGCGACGACAGGTTGCCGCGCTGTCACATCCCCGTGAACCACGCGTCACGGCAGCCTGTCCTCCGCCCTTCCCCCACGTGCTCCCCCTTCCCTCGGCACCTCCGTGAAAGGAGGGCTGGCATGACGACGCCGTCATCAAGCCCCACGGTCGACCACGCACCCCGCGACCACGCGGACGGGCGGTGGACACCCCGCCTGGTCCTGATCCTCATCGCACTCGCCTGGCCGACCCAGTTGCTCGCCGCGGGCGGCATCCTCGGCGCCAACGCCATCGCCGGCGTCGCCCAGGCGTTCCACACCACTCACGTGGTGTGGTTCGGTCTGACCCTCACCCTGGTGTCGACCCTGCTCACCCCCTTCGTGATCAAGCTGGGAGACCTGTACGGCAAGCGGCGCGTCATGCTCGCGATGACGGCCCTGGGCGCCCTCGGCGAACTGCTGGCCGCACTGGCCGGCAGCTTCTGGCTGGTCCTCGCGGGCCGGGCGATCGCCGGGTTCTACGGGCCCTTCGGCGCCCTGTCGTTCGCCGCCGTGCGGGACGTCTTCCCGTCCCGGCTGGTGAAGCAGGCGAGCGGCATCATGGGCAGCAGCGTCGGTCTGGTGGCCATCGTCTCGCCGTTCCTCGCGGGATGGCTGATCGACACCTGGGGGTACCGCGGCGTCCTGTGGTTCCTCGTCGTCGCCACCGCGGTCGCCTTCGCGCTGATCGCGCTGCTGGTCCCGGAGACCCCCCGGCACGCCCTCGGGTCCCGCCTCGACTGGCCGGGCGGCCTGGTCCTCGGCGGAGGTCTGACGGCCGTGGTCTACGCCCTCGGCCAGGGGCAGAGCTGGGGCTGGGCGGACGTGCGGACCCTGGGCTGGCTCGGCGCGGGCGCCGCCGCGCTGACCGCCTTCCTGTTCGTCGAGCGCTCCAGCGCCCACCCCATCCTGGACCTGCGGGTCCTGAGCCGCCGCCCGGTCGCCCTGGCGCTGACGGCCGGCGGTCTCGGCCAGACGGTCGCCTTCACCCTGCCGGGCCTCGCCATCCTGCTCGCCCTGTACCCCGCCATCCCGGGCGTGTCGGACGGGCTGGGCTGGACGGCCCACCACAACGCCGTCGTCAGCGTGAGCTGGAACCTGGTGATGTTCGGCACCGGCATGCTGGTCAGCCGGCACCTGCGCCGCTTCGACGCGCGCCGGGTGTGGTGCGCGGGCCTTGCGGTCATGGCCGTCGGCTACACCCTCGTGGGCTTCTTCCACGGCGACGAACTCCAGCTCATCGTCACCTCCTGCATCGCCAACGTCGGCGCCGGCGTCGTCGTCTCGGTGGCGCCGGTCCTGGTGATCGGCGTGGTCTCGCGCGACGAGCAGGGGCTGGGCAGCGGCATGCTCAACATGCTCATCAGCCTGTTCGGTGCCGTCGTGACCGCCGGCGCCTACGCCGTCCTCGGTGCGCACAGCACCACCGTCGACGGCACCGCCTTCTACCTCGACGCCGGTTACTCCGGGATCTTCTGGCTCGGCGCCGCGGTCACGGTCGTGGCCCTGGGGCTCTCCGTCTTCATCCCGCGGCTGCGGGACCCCGAGGAGAACCCCGCCGACGGCTGACCCCGCGTCCTCAGGGCCTCGTCAGCGACCGGAACCCGGTCGGCGTCATGCCGGTGTGCTGACGGAAGAAGGCGCTGAAGACCGTCGGGTAGGTGAACCCGATGTGCTCGCTGATGGCGGCGGGCGACAGCGAGCTGTGGATCAGCAGACGCTTGGCCTCCAGCAGCACCCGGTCGTCGATGTAGCGCTTGGCGCCGCAGCCGAGGGCCGCCCGGGTGGCACGGGTCAGGGTGCGCGGACTGTAGCCGAGCCGGGCGGCGTAGTCCTCGACCCGGTGGGTCCGGCGGAAGCCCTCCTCGACGGCCTCACGGAACCGCCGGAACGGTTCGCCGCCGCCGTCGCGCCCCTGCCGCCGAGGGGCGGCGAGGTGGACGAGCCGGACGAGGACCACCGACAGCAGGTTCCGCATCGTCTCGACGTACGCCTCCAGCGACAGGTCGGACAGCGCGGCGTGCTCCTCGACCAGGGCGTCCAGGAGCCGCAGCAGGGCCGCCTGCCGCGGCTCGTCCGGCGTGACGAGGCGGTGCGGGACGTGCGCCCCGTCCCGGATGAGCGCGTCCGTCGCGGCGCTGGGGAAGCCCGTCGGGAAGACCAGGACGGTGGCGTCGCAGCCCCGGTGCCCGTCGGGGAGCTGGAGCACCTGCCCGGGCCACACCCACAGCCAGTCACCCGCAGTGAGGAGGTACGGGGTGAAGTCCACCGAACACCCCAGCCGCCCGCCGCGGGCCGCGACGACCACGTGGAAGGCCGGACGTCCGGGCACCGTGAGGGGCAGCCCCCGCTCCTCGGCGCGGGCGGCGAGTCCCGGCAGGTCGAGGACCTCCAGGCCCGGCGGCCTGCCGGGCGTCGGACGGTACGACAGGGCCGGGACACCGGCCGGACCGCGGCCCGCGGAGAACTGTCCGTTTTCCTTCATCGTGTGCCCGAGTGTACGCAGGGCCGCCCCTCCTCCCCGGTCTAGCTTGAAGGGGACGAGCCGCGACGGGCGCGGGGAGGCCCCGACGCCTCGGCCGAGTCCCTTTTTCTTCTTCCTCCGACCTCCACGACCTCCACGACCTCCACGTCTTCTCCGTCTTCTTCGACTTCTCCGTCCTGTCCGTCTTCTCCGTCAGGAAGGGCCACCATGACCATCGAGTTCGCCACCCGCTACCGCGAGCGCTCCCACATCCCGCCCGAGCCGGGCAAGCCGTACTTCATCGAGAAGGGCAAGGGCGACCGCGCCCACCTGTTCACCGACCTGTTCACCGTCTACGCCGGCGGCGAGCAGACCGAGAACACCTTCAACTTCTTCACCTGCGAGGGACCGAAGGGCGACACCATCCCCGCCCACTCCCACCCGGACACCTACGAGGTCTTCTACATCACCGACGGCGCGGTACGGCTGTTCGTCGAGGACCTCGAGGGCGAGCAGCACGAGAGGCTGCTCACCGCGGGCGACTTCGGGTTCGTGCCCAAGAACTGCCCGCACGCCTACCGCATCGAACGCCACCACAGCCGGATCGTCGGCGTGGCGGCGGGACCGGGCGGCACCTTCGAGCGGTTCTTCGAGAACCTCGGCACCCCGACCGAGGAACTCGGCCTGCCCCAGCGGCCGTTCGTGCCCGAGCCGCACAAGTTCGGCACCGTGCCGCAGCGGTACGACGTGAACTTCCTGCCCGATCACCAGTGGCGCACCGGAAGCTGAGCGGTCCATGCCGTACCTCGAGGCACTGATCGCCGGAGCGCTGGTCGGCGTGGCCTACGTGCTGGTGCGGGTCGAGTCGCCCGCACCGCCCCCCGTCGCGCTGGCCGGACTGCTGGGCATGCTGCTGGGCCAGGCAGTGCTGGAGACCCTGTGAGCGCCGCCGGGGCCACGCGCGGCTTCCTCCGCAAGGCCTGTCTCTCCTTCGCCGCCGGCCTGCTCATGGGGGCGCTGTACTGGGCGATGGACCTCACCTCGCCCGCCCCGCCCCTCCTCGGCCTGACCGGGCTGGCCGGCATCGTGCTCGGCGAACGCGCCGCCACCGCCGTACGCCACCGCCTGATCCGGCGTCGTCCCGCTCCTCCGTCCGCCACAGAAGAAGGAACCCCCCGTGTCCCCTGACACCCCCGGATACCTCGACGTCCACGCCCACTTCCTCACCGACTCCTACGTCCGCCGGGCCCGTGAGGCCGGACACGAGCTCCCCGACGGGGTCCCCGCCTGGCCCACCTGGTCGGCGGCCGCGCACCTGGAGCTGATGGACCGCTGCGGCATCGAGACGTCGATGCTGTCGATCTCCTCGCCGGGCGTCCACTTCGGCGACGACACCGCCGCCCGCCGCCTGGCCCGTGAGGTCAACGAGGCCGGCGCCGGGACCGTACGCGACCACCCGGGCCGCTTCGGCCTCTTCGCCTCGCTGCCGCTCCCGGACGTCGACGGCGCCCTGGAGGAGATCGCGTACGCCCACGACACCCTGCACGCCGACGGGGTGGTCCTGGAGACCAACACCCACGGCACCTACCTCGGCGACCCGGACCTGGAGCCCGTGTGGGCCGAGCTCGACCGGCGCCGCGCCGTCGTCTTCCTGCACCCGACGTCCCCGGTGTGCTGGGAGCGGTCCGCCCTCGGCCGCCCCCGCCCGATGATCGAGTTCATCTTCGACACCGCCCGCACCGTCACCGACCTCCTCATGGCCGGAACGCTGGACCGGTACCGCGACCTCACGGTGATCGTGCCGCACTGCGGGGGCGCCCTGCCGGTGCTGGCCGACCGCATCGACGGTTTCATGAGGATGTTCATGCCCGAGGGAACCGAGGCCCCCGGCGCCGTCGAACAGCTCCGCCGCCTCCACTACGACCTCGCGGGACCCGCGCTGCCCCGCCAACTCCCCGCCCTGCTCGGCCTCGTCGGATCCGACCGGCTCCTGTACGGCAGCGACCACTGCTGGACCCCTGCCGCCGGGGTGGAGGCCCACGTCGCCGGCCTGGACGCCGCCCCGGCCCCCGACGGCGCGGCCGGCTGGCGCGAGCTCACCACCGCCAACGCCCGCCGCATCCTGCCCCGTACGGCCCGCTGACGTAAGGCACCCACGGTGACGTTCCCCTTCCACCTGCTGGCCCCGCCCGACCCGGCCGCGCTGCCCCTGCCGCACCCCGCGCACCCCGCCGACGGCGTACGGCTGCTGCGCGGCGCCGTCTACTCCGTCCCCGAGGGCAGCCGCCCGCTGACCGTCGACCTGTGGCTGCCGCAGGACACTGCCGGCCCCGCCCCGGTGGTGGTCTTCGTGCACGGCGGCGCCTGGCGCACGGGCCTGCGCGACGACCTCGGCCCCCGCTTCCGCCACTGGGACCCCGGCCCCTTCGCCCGGCTCGCCCGGGCCGGGTTCGCCGTCGCCTGCCCCGACTACCGCCTCAGCGGCGAGGCGCCCCACCCCGCCCAGAGCGACGACCTGGCCGCCTGCCTGGACTGGCTGCGCGCCCGCGCCGCCGACCTCGGCGTGGACACCGGGCGGACCGTCCTGTGGGGCGAGTCGGCCGGCGGACACCTCGCCGCCCTGACCGCCCTCACCCGGCCCGCCGGCGGCGTCTCCGGCTGCGTCACCTGGTACGCCCCCACCGACCTGCCCGCACTCGCCGAGGACCACCCCGAGGGCGCCTACGACGCCCATGATCCGGCCACCTTCGAGGCCCTGATGCTCGGAGGCGCCCCGGCGGAGCGGACCGGAACGGCTCGTGACGCCAGCCCGGTCACCCACGCCGGCCCCCAGGCGCCGCCCTTCCTGATCCTGCACGGCACCGACGACGCCCTCGTCCCCGCCCGGCAGTCCGTCCGTCTCGCCGAAGCCCTGCGGGCGGCGGGCCACCATCCCGACCTGCGGCTCCTCGGCGGCGGCAACCACCTCTGGGTGGGCCTGACCGACGCGGACGCCGAGGACTGCTTCACCCGCACCGTGGACTTCGCCCGCCGCTGCACGGGGGGCGACCGGAGCTGAGCCGGGGGAGCGGTCACCCGGCGGCGGCCGGGCGCCGCCGCCACAGCTCCTCCTGGACGTCCTCCGGGCGGGTCAGGAAGACCCACAGGCGGCCCGAGAGGTCCTTCGGGACGGCGGTGCGGTCACCGTGGAACATGCCGGTCGGCGGCCGGAGGATCCCGGCGCCGGGATCCTCCGGCCGCTCGGCCGGGCCGTCGACGTCCGGCACGAGGGAGGCGCCCCGCCGAGGGCGGCCGGGTGCCGCGGCCCACCCGGCTGCTCCGCTCCCGGTGTCCGGTTGTCGCCCGTAGGTGGTAAATGCCTGGACCGGCGCCCTCGTTCGACGGAAGACTTCCGAGTGCCGACCTCCGGGAGTGTGATGGCGACAACAGACACGCGGGCGCAGGCGCCGGGCAGGAGCGCGGTCGTTCTCGCGCTGCGCCTCTACGGCCGGGAACTGTCACGACTACGACGGCTGGCCCTGCCCGCGCTGCTGCTGCCGGCCGTGGGCAACATCGGCATCCGCTACGTCGCCCCCCTGCTGGTCGCGAAACTGGCGGGGCAGGCCGCCGAGGAGAGTGGTCTCGCCCTCGCCCCGGCGCTGCCCTACGTGCTGGGCTTCGGCGCGGCGCTGCTGCTCGCCGAGGCCGTGTGGCGGATCGGGCAGCACTGTCTGAACCGCGTGGGGGCCCTCGGCATGGAGCACCTGTACGTGCTCGGCATGGACGAACTCCTCGCCAAGGACGCCGCGTTCTTCCACGACAACTTCTCCGGCTCCCTGACCAAAAGGGTGCTGAGCTTCGGCAGGCGCTTCGAGGACTTCGTCGACACGGTGACGTACCGGATCGTGGGCAGCCTCGTGCCGCTGGTGTTCGGCGCCGTCGTGCTCTGGCACTACGAACCGCTGCTCGTCGCCGGTCTCCTCCTGATGATCGCGCTGACCGTGGCGGGCGCCGCACCTCTCATCCGTCGCCGTCAGGCGCTCGTCCACGACCGTGAGGCGGCGATCGCCCGGGTCTCCGGCCACGTCGCCGACAGCCTCACGAACATGGAGACCATCCGGGCGTTCGCGGCCGAGCGGCGGGAGGCCGACGAACACCGCAGCCGGGTCGCGGACTCCCGGCGCCTGACGTTGAAGTCGTGGGACTACGGCAACCTGCGCGTCGACACCCTGGTCGCCCCCATGTCCGTGCTGACCAACGTGCTGGGCCTGTTGGTCGCCGTCGCCTTCGGCGGCCCGGGCCAGGGAGTGGAGGAGATCGTCGTCGCCTTCACCTACTACTCCAACGCGACCCAGATCATGTTCGAGTTCAACCAGATCTACCGGCGTCTGGAGAGTTCGATGACCGAGGCCGCACAGTTCACGGAGCTGCTGATGGACCCGCCCACCGTGCTCGATCCGACGGAACCCGAACGGCTCGCGCCGCAGGACACCGGCGTCCGGTTCGAGGCGGTGACCTTCGCGCACGCGAACGCGAAGCCGATCTTCCAGGGTCTCGACCTGGACGTGCCCGGCGGCGCGCGGATCGGCCTGGTCGGCAGGTCCGGCGGCGGCAAGACCACCCTCACCCGGCTCCTGCTGCGGATGTCGGACATCGACGGCGGACGCATCCTGATCGGCGGTCAGGACATCAGCCGGTTGCGCCAGGCCGACCTGCGCTCACTGATCGCCTACGTTCCGCAGGAGCCCGCGATGTTCCACCGCAGCCTGCGGGACAACATCGCCTTCGCCCGGCCCGGCGCCACCGACGCGGAGATCCACGCGGCGGCCGAGGCCGCACACGTCACGGAGTTCGCCGAGCAGCTCCCCGAGGGCTTCGCCACCCTGGTGGGGGAGAGGGGGGTGAAGCTGTCGGGCGGCCAGCGCCAAAGGGTCGCCCTCGCCAGGGCGGTCCTTCGCGACGCCCCGATCCTGCTGCTCGACGAGGCGACCAGCGCGCTGGACTCGGAGAGCGAGATCCTCGTCCAGGACGCCCTGTGGCGGTTGATGGACGGACGTACGGCCCTCGTCGTCGCCCACCGCCTGAGCACCGTCGCCGGCATGGACCGGCTCGTCGTCCTCGACCGGGGACGCGTCGTCGAGCAGGGCACCCACGGTGAACTGCTCGCCACGGGCGGCGCCTATGCCAAGTTGTGGCGGCACCAGTCGGGCGGCTTCCTCGGTGAGAGCGCCGGCCCGGCCCCCGGCGACGATCCACCGGCAGCCGGTCTCGCCGGGCTGCCAGGACCACCCGAACCGGCGCCGGACCGGGGTCGGAAGGCGACGCCGCGGGCCCGCACGAGCCCCGGGTCCGTATGAGCCGCGGGTCAGCACGAGCCTGGGTTCGTATGAGCCGTGGACCCACATGGGCGGGCCGGTACCCGGCTGTGCGCAGCGGTGGCGGTGCCGGCGGGGCAGGACGACGGAGTGCTCCACGGGGCGAACACGACACCTCCCCGGCAGGGCGAGGAGACGCGCGTGGCGACGGCGCGGCCGGCTTCGTGGGTGCACCTCACCCACCCTTCAGGATGGTGGGCGGCCGCCGGTCTGCTTAGCGTGGTCCGTATGGAAAGCGACGAACGTTCCGGCCCGCACACCTCGCTCAAGGACTTCCTGCGCGCCCGGCGTGCCCGGTTGCTGCCCGAGGACGTCGGACTGCCCACCTCCGGACGGCGACGCGTGCCCGGACTGCGCCGCGAGGAGGTGGCGCTGCTCGCGGGAATGAGCACCGACTACTACATGCGCATCGAGCAGGGCCGCGAACGAAGGCCGTCGGCCCAGGTGGTGGAGGCACTCGTGAGGGCACTGGACCTCGACGAGGAGTCCGCGGAGCACCTGCGCCGGCTGGCACGCCCCACCGGACAGTCGGTGAGGCGCACCCGGCGCGCCGAGCGGGCCGATCCGCACCTGCGGCGCCTCCTCGGACGCTGGGACGACCTCCCCGCCTTCGTCCTCGGGCGCTCCCTCGACGTCCTCGCGGGCAATCACCTGGCCGACGCCCTGCACAGGAACTTCGTCCTCCGCGGCAACCTCGCGCACATGGTCTTCCTCGACCCCGGTGCCCGCCGCTTCTACCGGCAGTGGGACCGGACGGCCGACATGGTCGTCGCGGAACTGCGCAGGGCCACGGGCGTGGATCCCGACGACCCGCGCCTGAAGGAGGTGGTCGGCGAGCTGTCCGTCAAGAACCCGGCCTTCCGTGAACTCTGGGCCCGGCACCACGTGCACGGCAAGACCGGCGGCGCCAAACTGCTCCACCACACCGACGTGGGCGATCTCGACCTGCACTACGAGAGCTTCACCGTCAACCGGGCGCCCGGGCAGCAGCTCGTCATCTATCAGGCCGATCCGGGCAGCCGGTCCCATGACGCCCTGAAGCTGCTGGGAACGCTGGACGCCGCCCCCCTCCAGCCCGACCGGCCGTCCGTACCCGTCCCGTCCCACTCCCGGCCGACCGGAGGAAGGGACGCACACGACGAGTGATTCCTCGCCGCACCCGCGGCCCTGCGGCGGATCACGGGCTCCGGTTCCGCGGCGCATCCGCACCGCAACCGCACGCTCACGCGACTTCGGCGGGCGCCTCCTCGGGGCGGACACCGGAGCAGCCCCTCCGCGCGCGTCCCACCCGACCCGCCGCCACCGTCCCCGCTTCCCGGGGGACCCCACCGTACGCAGAACAGGTTCGACCGCCGCGCCGCGCCCGCGACCCCATAGGCCGATCAGCCGATGTGGCCGGTCGCGCCCGTGCACAAGCATGTCCACAGCACCTCGCCGCGCCGTCGGCCCGTCCGGGGGCGCACCCCATACGCGGTGCCGGATTCCGGGCCGCCCCCGACGCACATCATGGAGACACGGATGACCCCCTCTGCCCGGACGGACACCGACACCGGTGCTCCGGTCCGCACGCCGTCCTGAACCACGTCCTCGTCCTCTTCGCGCGCCGTCGGCCCGTCGGTGCGCCGAGGGTCCGCAGACGTCCCGTCCCACCGTCGTCACCTGGTCGTTCGCCATGTCCGAAGTCGAGACCTCGCCTCGTTTCGCGTCTTCCGTCGTTGTTCCCGGGGAGGAGGCCGCCTGTCCCGTCGACGTCGTCCTCACGCTGGACCGCGGGGAGACCTCCCGCCTGCTGCGTCGTATGCGCGGTCACCGTGTGCTGCCGGCGCTGTCGCATCCGTGGGGTTCCCCCTGGGCCTATCTCGCGTTGCTGCGCCGGCCTGACGGGATGGTCCTGCTGGACGTGCCCGATGGCGCGGTGAGGGACGAGATCGAACGGCGTGTGCGTGTGCTCAGTGGTCTCTCCTCGGTCGTCGTCCTGGCTCCCCGGTCCGTGGACGCGGCCGCGGTGCTGCGTGCGGGAGCCGTCAACGTGATGGCCAGGGACGCCCCGTCCGGGGAGCTGGCCTGCCGGATCGCAGCCGAGCGCAGGTGGCTCGAGTTCTCCGCCCCGTGCCGGGGCCCCCGGACACCGGGCCTCCCGCATCCGCTGGTCAGGCCTCGTCAGGTCTCACAGCGGGTGCTCCTCGAGATCCTGTGCGCTACCACGCGTCCGTGGTGCTGTCACGACCTGTGCCTGCTGCTCGGCACGTGCGGGGAACCCGTGAGCAGACGGGCCCTGCAGGCGCGTGTGGTGCGGCTGGGGGCACGGCTGGAACGCCACGGGATCTCCATCGGTGTCCTGCCGGGGTGGGGACGGACCGTGTACACGGGCATCCGCGGGATCACACCTCACAGAACACGGTCCCGGTAGCGCCCGGCGTCCTCGGAGCGAGGGTGCCGGGCGGTCCGGGCGGTCCGCGAGGGGCGTTCCTCAGGAGGGCGGCCCCATCACCCTGAGCGGGGTCCGGGCGGGCACCGCCTCCAGGACGGAGACCCGGGACGCGGAGGACACCGTTGCGGCCGGCGTCAGTCCGGCTCGCTCGAAGAGGTTCGCGAACTCGTCGAGGCTGCGCTCCCGTCCGGTCGACAGCGCCATCATGTTGAGGTCCATCAGCGGCTCCAGACCGGGCGTGCCCACCTCGTCGACGAGGAGTTCCATCACCAGCAGGCGGCCGCCGGGCCCGAGCGCTTCCCGGCAGTTGCGCAGAATGCGCACGCAGGCGTCGTCGTCCCAGTCGTGCAGGACGAACTTCAGCAGGTGCACGTCCCCGGACGGCACCTTCTCGAAGAAGTCACCGCCGACGAAGGCGAACCGGTCCGCGACGCCCAGAGCGGCCGCGGAGGCGTCCGCCTCGGGGCCCACGTGCGGGAGGTCGAGGACCACCCCGGTCAGTCCGGGGTGCCGTTGCATGAGCGTCTGGACGAGGTTGCCGCCGGCACCGCCGACGTCCACGACGACTTCGGCGCCCTTGAGTTCGATCACGTCCGCCAGCCGGTGGGCCAGACCACGGGTCATGGCCGTCATGGCGTTGGTGAAGACCTCGGCCTCCCCCGGGACGCCGGCGAGCCAGTCGAAGAAGGGGGTGCCGAGGGCGGTTTCCGCCTGAGGGGTCCCGGTGCGGATCGCGTCCGCCAGCCGCCCCCACGGCAGCCAGTGCGACTCGGCCCCGCCCCACAGCGCCAGATCCCGAAGGGAACCCGGGGCGTCGGTCCGCAGGGTGTCCAGCAAGGGCGTACCGGTGAACCGCTTTCCGTCCGCCGACGCGGTCAGACCGAGGGAGGCGCACGTCCGCAGGAACCGGAAGGTCGAGTCCGGGTCCAGTGACTCCGCCGCGGCCACTTCCGCAGGGGTGGCACCGGTGGCGTGCAGATGGTCGGCGATGCGCAACTCGGCGGCGGTCCGCACCACTTGGGTGACCCAGTAGCCCGTGATCATCTGGAGCATGCGCCCTGTGTCACCCACGGGCGGTTCGGCGGAACCCGCCGCGACGAAGTCGTGTTCGAACAAAGTCATGTGACGCGTCTTTCGATTCGGAGAACCCGGAGAACTCGGAGGACTCGGAGGACTCGGAGGACTCGGAGAATGAGGTGGGATCCGCCCGGGGCGGCCGTTCCCCCGTCGGCTTTCCCGCCGGGGGGCGGGTTCACATCGCGGCGACCATGGTGTGGGTGTCGAGGACGGTCTCGAAGTGCACGGGGACACCGTCCCGCAGGCGCCACACGTGCACGAAGCGCGTCCTCATCGGCTTCCCGGCCGTCAGGCTCGTGCCGCTGTAGTGGCCGAGTGCCATGACGAGGTCCCCGGCGTCCACGATCTCCTCGGGAGCGACGGTGAAGCCCTGCCACTCGGTGACGAAACGGGAGAACACGTTCTCCAGGACCTCCTCACGTCCCCGGTACGTACCCCCGTAGTGCAGACCCGGCGGGACGACCCACTCGATCCGCTCGTCGAGTCCCGCGAGCAGCGCGGTGACATCGCCCTGGGCGAGGGAGTCGTACAACGCCTCCACCACCGTGCTTCCAGCGGTGGCGTGCCGGTCCGTGCGCGTGGTCATGTGGAACCTCCATGCTGTGCTGTGTCGAGGGGCGGCTCGCAGAGCGCGACGGCCCGCCGCCGGGGCACGGAACGCGGTTCCGGGCGTGACGGCCGGGCTCGTGCCCCGCCTCCCCAGATACTCCCCGCGGACCGGCCGGCGGACATCGGCTGATCGACCTATTCCGTGGACCGGCCTCCCCCCGGGGTGTTCCCCCTCCGCACACCACGACCTCCGGCGCGCATCCCGCGCGTGAGGGGGCGGCGCGCGGACATGTCCGAGGCGCTGGGCAGGGGCGGTTACCCTGTGGCGGTGGAAGAGGTTCGGCTGGCCGAAGTGCTGGCGGCGTTGTCCCTGACGACGGACTTGGCCGCGGGAATGTCCTTCGAAAAAGGGTTGCGCACCTGTGTCGTCGCCACGGTGTTCGCCCGCGACGTCCTCGCCGGCGACCGGGAGACCTGCCGGGCGGTCTACGAGACGGCACTGCTCCGCTCGGTCGGCTGCACGTCGTTCGCTCCCGAGCTCGCGGAGATCTTCGGGGACGAGGTGGCGTTCCAGAGAGCGCTGAAGCACCTCGATCCGGGCGGCGGCGTCCCCCTGGCCGAGCAGTTGGTCCGGACCGGGGGCTGGACGCGCGCGGAGGGGCGGCGGCTGACGGACACGCTGACCGAGGTGCTGCCCACGGTCGGTGTGGAGGCGATGCGCAACGGTTGCGAGGCCGGCCAGGCACTCGGTTCGGGCCTCGGTGTGCGGTCGCAGACCCTCGCGGCGCTGAACGACGTGTACGAGCGGTGGGACGGGCGGGGAATCCCCCTCGGTATCGGGGGCGAGCGGCTGTCCTTCGCCGCCCGTGTCGTCCAGGTGGCCGAACAGGCCGTCCTGGCCCATGCGTCAGGGGGCGAGCCGGCCGCCGTCTCGGCGGTTGCCGGGCGGGCCGGAGGCCATCTCGACCCCGCACTGGCGCACGCGTTCGCGGCCGACGTGACGAGGGTGCTCGCTCCGCTCCGTGAGCCCGACGCGCTCGCGTCGGTGGTGGCCTGCGAACCGCCGCCGTACAGCACGGTGCCCGCCGAGAAGGTCCCCGACCTGTGCGCGGTCCTCGGCAGGTTCGTGGACCTCAAGGGCAAGTGGCTGATCGGACACAGCGAACACGTCGCGCAACTGGCGGAGAGCGCCGGCCGGCTGGCCGGTCTCGACGCCGACGAGGTGACCCGGCTGCGCTGCGCGGCTCTGCTGCACGACCTCGGGCGGGCCGGGATCTCCGCCGATGTGTGGGACCGTCCCGGGCCGTTGAGCACCGCCGAGACGGAGCGGGTGAGGATGCACACGTACTGGACCCAGCGAGTGCTGGAACGCGTGCCGGCTCTCGCCCCGCTGGCACCGATCGCGGCCGCGCACCACGAGCGCCTCGACGGCAGCGGCTACCACCGTGGTGTCCTGGGGGACCGCCCCCCGGTGACGGCTCTCATCCTCTCCGCCGCGGATGTGCTGGCCGCACTGACCGAACCACGGGCGCACCGGGACGCCCTCACCGTCGACGAAGCCGTCGGACGGCTGACGCGCGAGGCGGACTCCGGCGCCCTGGACCCCACCGCCTGCGACCTGGTGATCCGGGCGGCGGGCGGACGACCGGCCCGGCCCCGCCGTCCGGCCGGGCTCACGGCGCGGGAGGTCGAAGTGCTGCGACTGGCCGCCCGTGGGCTGACCAACCAGCAGATAGGGGCCGAACTGTCCATCTCCAGCCGAACCGTGGGCCATCACCTCGGCCACATCTACGACAAGACCGGACGGCGGACCCGGGCCGGGGTGGCCGTCTTCGCCATGGAGCAGCGGCTCCTGCCCTGACCGCCGCCCGTCCCGTCACGGCCGGCCGGGGCGTCCGGCGCCCGCGGCCCGGCCCGCGTTCAGGTGCGCTATGCGTCGTCGGCGACGGAACGCCGGCCGGCGCGACGTCGTAGCAGCAGCGGCAGCACGTACCAGCAGAGGCCGAACCACAGCATGACCCCGCCGACGAGCACTTCGGCGAGGACGCCGGGGACCACGACACGGAGGATCAGCAGGAGCGTGCAGCCGATGGTCAGCGCGAGGAGGACCATGCCGCACATCATCAGGCGGCCGGCGGTCCCCACCACTTCGTCCTTCATGCGCTGGCCGGACAGGAGCCGGTGGATGGAGACGGGGGCTATGAGCGTTCCCGTGGCCGCCGCGCCGAGCACCACGGTGACGACGTAGACGACGCGGTCGAACGTCTCCAGCTCCCGGAACAACGGGGTGAAGGCCACACTGAGCAGGAACCCGAAGAGGATCTGCACACCCGTCTGAGTGACCCGCGTCTCCTGCAGGATCTCGTTCCAGCGTCGATTGACCCGCTCACGCGCTGTTTCCGGCGCTTCGGTACCGGGTCCCGGACCGTGGCCGTCGTGGCGTGCGCAGCAGGCGGTGTCCTCCTCCGCCGTCCTGACCGGCTGCTCCGTCGTGGTCATCCGCATCCTCCAAGTCCCAGGCAGACCAGTTGCCCCCTCCGGTCCCTTCCATGCAGGTCATGGGCAGGTCCGGTCGCGGTGGGCGACGGAGGACGTCACGCACGGCCGACGGCTCCGCGGCACGGGGCGTCGCCCCGGCGCCGGCTCGCGGGACGACGCCGGTGGCGGGTGCCCCGGCGGGGACACTGCTTCGGACGCACGGGTGTGACCGGCGGATCCACCCCGGACTCCGGCCCGTGCGGTGCCGCCGACGGACGGGGCCTCCCGCCCGGCCGCTCACGGCCGGGGGTTCGTGCGGTGCCACCGGGGACGGGCGTCGCTGCCGCGGCGCCCTGCCACGGAGGCGCAGCGGGGACACACGCGCCGGACGCGGTCCGCAGCGCCCCCGGACTCGGGAAAGGTGTCCTGCCAGACCACATGGGAGAAGCGGATCAGTTCGGAGCGGCTCAGGGACAGCCCGCAAACGGTCTGGTTCAGGCCCGGCTCCCAGGCGTGCACCTCGCCCGCGGGCAGCCGGCGGCGACCTTCCTCCTGGTCCGTCCACTGGCCGGTGGCGGCTACGGCGTACTGCTTCACGCGGGCCATGATGTTCCCTCCTGTGCCGTCCGTAGTACCCGGACCGCCGGACACCACGCTGAACACACGCCGCCCCGGGTGTGGACCGGGCGGCGCGATGCGCGAGCGGTTCGCCGCCGGCCTGCGGCACGGGTCCCCTCCGCGGTCGGTTCGAGCCGCCGGGCGGTTTCGATCGCCGGTCGTGGGCACTCGCTGTCCGCGCCCGTGTGTCAGCCCACCGCCGGAGGCGGCAGATGATCGACGAAGCCCATGTCAGGGAACTGCGAGACGCCAGGAACGACGGCGCCGCGCTCGTGCTGCTGGAGGGCAGGGCCCAGGTGGTCGACAGTCCCTCGGGCGAGGAGGGCGGCCCGCAGGGAGCCCTTGTGGTGATCGGCAAGCGGGAACTGTCGGACCGGCTGGGTGAGGCGCCGACCGACCGCGACCTGCGCGACCTCGCACGGGTTCTCACCGACATGGTGGGCAAACTGGGCGCGTGAAGGGCTCCCGGCGACTGCCGGGAGGCGAGTCCCGCCCGCCGGTGGATCGGGCGACGTCACCACGCCGTCGGCAGCAGCGGAGCGGAGTCCCCGGCGGCCGCATGATGCACGAGTGCGGCCGCGATCTCGCGGAGTTTGACATTGGTGCGCTGGGAGATCCCGACCAGGATCTGGAAGGCGTCGTCAGGAGCGCAGTGGCGCTCGGCCTGAACGATCCCGATGGCCTGGTCGATCACCGCGCGCGACGTGAGCGCCCGGCGCAGCTGGTCGACCTCGTCCTCCAGGCGTTCCAGCCGGTCGCGTTCCCCGTCGACGCGGGCGAGGTAGCGGACGAACCGGCTCTGCGCTTCGGCGTCGTGTGCCGTGGGCGTCTCGGTGCGCTCGTAGGCCCGGCGGATCCGCCGAAGCTCCATGTGGACGTCGGTCACGTCCTCCACGTGGTGCACGATCCCCACCAGAGCGCCCTCGGGGTCGAAGATCGGGCTGTTGACCGAGCTCCAGAACTTCTCCGTGAAACCGGTGGGAGAGGTCTTCCACGGTATGTCGTACTTCTGGATGCGCATGGTGTCGGGTGCGCGGTCCCGTACGACCCGCCGCAACGACGCGCCGAGTCTCGCCACGCCGTCCGCATGGGGGTCGTGCGGGTTGTCCGGGAATGCCTCGAACATGTGCATCCCCGACAGCTCGTCCTGCTGTCGTCGGGTGGCCTGCTCGTAGGCGTGATTCACGTTCTGGATCCGCAGATCGGTGTGCAGGATCACCATGGGGGCGGGCGAACTGAAGAAGGCGGCCTCGAAATCAACGGTGGGGGGTGCGGGCGTGAACATGGCACCGCTTGTACCCGTTGTCGGGATCTCGACGCCCGGCGGAGCCGGGTGCACCGTCACGTCGAGGCGTCGCCGGCCAGGACGCGGCACGGCCGGTCCCGGCCGGTCCGGGACACGCCAGGCGGTCACCGACGCCGTGGACGCCGTGTCCTGCGCCGCCGACGGTGAGACGGACACCGACTTCCCCGCCCCGTTTTCCCGCCGTCCTCTCGGCTCCCTCGTAGAGGGCCGACGCTCACGCGTCCGCTCGGACGGTGCGTCACGCACGTCGACGGTCGTGCTGCGGCCGCCGCCTCCCCGCGGCGGGGGATCCGGTCGTCCGTCGACGACGGTCCGGCTCGACGGGATTCCCCGCTCCCTCAGTGCGGTGCGGCGGCAGGATCCTCCGCCGAACCCTGCGGGCGGATCAGGCCGGACTCGTACGCGAGGATCGTCGCCTGCACCCGGTCGCGCAGCCGCAGTTTGGTGAGCAGTGCGTTGACGTGTGATTTGACCGTGCCGGTCGTCACGCCGAGCCGCACCCCGATCTCGGCGTTGGTCAGGCCGGAGGCGATCAGCAGCAGCACCTCCCGCTCGCGCGGGGTGAGCTGGGCGAGCCGTCCGGACAGCTCCGGCGGGATGGGCGCCCCGTGAGCGAACTGTCCGATGAGGCGACGGGTGACGGTCGGGGCGAGGATGCCCTCTCCGGCGGCCACCAGGCGGATCGCGGTGAGCACGTCCTCCGGCAGGGCGTCCTTGAGCATGAACCCGGAGGAACCGGCGCGCAGCGCCTCGTACACGTACATGTCGAGGTCGAAGGTGGTCAGTACGAGCACCTTCGGGTTGCTGTGCAGGGCGGTGATCAGCCGGGTGGCGGTCAGTCCGTCCATGCCGGGCATGCGGATGTCCATCAAAACCACGTCGGGGGCGGTCCGTTCGGCGAGCGAGACCGCCGTCGCGCCGTCACCGGCCTCCCCGACCACGGTCAGATCCGGTTCGGCGTCGACGACGGCGACGAATCCGGCGCGGACCACCGCCTGGTCGTCGACGACCATCACACGTACGGCGATGGCGAGACCTCCTGAGCAGGGGTTGGTGAGTTGTCGGCCGGCACGGACACCAGCAGCGTACCTGCCCGGTCCACGGCCATTTGTTCCGCCACCGATCCGACCTGGACACGCGTCCGTTCAGCGACCCGGCCCGCAGGCGGGAGCGGCCCCCGGCGCGACCGTGACGTGCGCCTGCCCGGGCCGCCGTGGCGTCGCCCGGGACGCCACGGCGGCCCGGGCCGGGCTTTGGTCGCCGTCGCCGGGTGCGCCTCCACCCCCGGTACACCGTCAGCGGCACCGGGACGGGCAGATCCTGGACGGCACGAGACAGTCCGCCGACGGTCACGGCACGACTGCCGCGCGCGGGGCCCGGCGAAGTCCCGCCGGACCGGCCGCGCCGGGAAGCGGCTGATGTTCCGCGGCGCGGAAGCCCTTCCGACGACCGCCCCGCGCACGACCGATCCCGGCCCCGGCGGTCCCAGGGCTCGGGATGCCGCACGTTCCCGCGGCATCCCGAGAGGGCTCGCCGCGGTTCAGACGAGCTTGGCCGAGAGCGTGATCGCCGTGCCCGTCAGCGCCTGGCTGACCGGGCAGTTGGCCTTGGCGTCCTCCGCTGCGGCGACGAACGCGTCGTTGTCGATCCCGGTGACGGCGCCCTCGACGGTGAGGTGGATGCCGGTGATGCCCTCGCCCGGCTGGAACGTCACATCGGCGGAGGTGACGAGCCGGGTGGGCGGGGTGCCCGCTTCCTTGAGGCCGTGCGACAGCGCCATGGAGAAGCAGCTGGAATGAGCGGCGGCCATCAGCTCCTCCGGGCTGGTCCTCCCGTCCGCCTGCTCGGCGCGCGACGGCCACGACACCGCCTGGTCACCGATGCCGGAGGAATCGAAGGTGACGACGCCGCTGCCGTTGAACAGGTCGCCTTCCCAGACGGTGTGGGCTGAGCGCTTGGTTGCCACGATGGGTCCTTTCCCTGTGCGGTCCGCCCCGTCTCCGGGGCCTCGGAACTCATCCGATCACACGCGGTTCTCGGCGCGGCGTCGCGGCGACCAGGGCGACATGACGGACTACGCGCGTTTTGCGGTCCGTTGGCGAGGACGCGCTGCCGGCCGCCGGGAGCCGCTGCTTCGCGCATCGGCTCTTCCGGCTACCGACTCGTGATTCCCTCCTGCGAACTTGATGTCTCTTCCTGTAGGGCGACGACGGACTCCAGGGAGACTAGAAAGAGGGGGACAGGGAGGGTGTGGCACCGGAGTCGACGGATGAGGGATTGCATCAGCGACTGTTTCAGGGGCGCTCCAGGGAGTCTGGCCCGATGGGGCGCCGGGCACTCCGCCGCCGACGGGACCGGCGAGGCGAGGACGGGACGACCCGTGCGAATTTCGTGACCCGCCCGCCCCGTCGACGCGGTCGATTTCCCCGGACCTCCAGCACAGAGGCACGGGAGTGGTCCGTCTCCGGCCTCCCGATGGTCGCCTTCCCGGCGGGACGGCGACCGGCGTCGCTTCGGCGGCGGGGCACGGAAGCCGGCGGCGGTCGGGGGCGGCCCCACCGAGGACGCGTTTCTGCGTGCCGTGCAGGCGAACGTCGCACATGGCCTGCCGCTCTCGCAGGCCGACCGGCGGGCCGCAGCGGCGAAGATCGTCAAGTCGCACCCCCATCTGTCGGACCGGGCGGTCGCGCGTGAACCGCCCCGGGTCTGCAGGGCAGCTGATTGCCGCGCCACCTGGGGGCCTGCGCAGGTAGGCGATGATGCGCTAAGCGCGCCCTGGTCGGGATGTCCGAGGGAAGGGCGGTCGGCCGCCCGACCCGTACGTACGACAGGGGACCCCGTATCCGCCATGCCGCCGTTTCCCAGCAGCGATACTGGATGTATGGACACGACGATCACCGACCCCCGCGCCGAGGTGCTGCGGGACCGCTACCGCAGCCGACTGCCCGAGTGCTTGCAGGAGCTGGCCGGCCCCGTCGAGGGCAACGTGGACCTGCCGCTCCACATCGTCTGGTCCGGGCGGACGAGCTACAGCCTGGACCGTCCGAAGTCCCGTATGACGCTCTACCGGACCGTCCTCGCCGAAGGACTGCGCGAGGATCTGGCGGCTCTCCTGCACCACCGGCTGCTTACCGAGCAGTGGCCCGTGCTGCGGCGCTTGATCAGTCCCTACATCCGCGAGGTCTGGGAGGACACCTTCCCCGAGCTGCTCCGCACCGCGTCGGCCGACACGACCGCCGCGTGAAGCTCACTCCGCTCCATGAGCGTCTCCTCGCCGACATCCTCGACCTCGGCTCCCCCTACCCTCTGGTCCTCACCGGCGGACACGCCGTGCAGGCCCATGGTCTGGTCGAACGCTTCAGCCGTGACCTCGACGTCGCCACCGAGAACCCCGCTCCGATGCAGGAGATCGTCGCCTCACTCACAGCAGGCCTCAGCGCGCGCGGATGGCGGACCACGCACGTCCAGACCGATCCGCTCAGCGGCCGGTTCCTCGTCACCGATCCGGGCACCGGCGAGGAGTGCGAGGTCGATGTCCTCAAGGAGGCGTTTTGGGCTCCGCCTGCCCAGACCCCCTACGGCCCCGTTCTTTCCCTCGACGACGTGATCGGCACCAAGGTCCGTGCCCTCGCCGACCGCGGCACCGTCCGCGACCTCATCGACGTCCAGGCTGCCTCCCGCCACCGCTCCACCGCCGACCTCGAATCCCTGGGCCGCCGTCGCGCCCACGACGAGTTCAGCCTCGAGGACCTCCGGGACCGGCTGATCGGCGCGGACTGGTACGAGGATGAGGACTACACCGCGTACGGGCTCGCCTCCCGGCAGATCGAAGAACTCAAGGCGTGGGCGCTGGAGTGGGCGGAGGATCTGGGGGCGCGAATTCATGACGGGAACGCCTGAGGGGCGGTCATCGCGTCCATCTCCTCTACGGTGCAACGAGGGGTGTGTCCAACGAGTGGCTCTGGCTCACATTCGGTGGTTACGGAGAGTAACGGCGGCGACGGGCGGGCCATCGGTCACAAACCCGCAGGCCTACGCACCCGCGGTCGGCCTTCCCCGGGATCGACCGATCGACCTGGCGTCTGGTCGTGAGAGTTCGACGGGGCAGGACCGGCACCCTGGCGTGATGCCGTTCGCCTCGAAGTATCGAGCTCGGAGCGCTACTCTTACTCTCCGCGCGGGAAGGGTGCTCGACGCTTACGGTCCGTCACCACCGACTACGGAACAGCCCCGCTCGTTTGACAGACCCGGTCCATCCTGCCTCCAGCTTCAACCGGCCACTGCGATGACCAGCGGTGGGCTCCTCCTCCCACTCGATCCTCGGCGCCTCGTGGCGCACGGCCGGTCTCGTCCGCCATCAACACACCCCCGTCGGAGCCGAGGTGGTCGCCCATGCAGGCGCGTAGGTCGTCACGGACCACATCAATATCCCACCGGGCATGGCGCAGCAGATGCTGCGTCGGTCCCGGCCGGACAAGAGCGGCCTGTTCGGCCAGTTGCCGGTAGTTCTTCCGCTGCCCACACGCCAACCGATGATCACGAGGTGGCCATGCCGCTTCCCGCCTGGGTCACCGCAAGAATCGCGAAACCGGACTGGAGTATGAGGTCCTCTCGGAAAGCGACTCGTCCTGCGCCCCTCATGTACCTGTTGTGTCGTCAGGTAAGTCAGCATCTGATCAGCATCAGTCCCCGGATGTTTCGAGACGGCTGTCCGAACAGGCGTCTGATCGGCTGCGCCACAACAGCCCGGTTCGCACAGAAGCGCAGGCAGGGAGCCCCCTCGCCGGAATGAACGATGTTTTTCACCATCTTCGACTCCGACGCGTGCCCGTGTAGAGTGAAGAACGCCCTTGACCTGCACAAAGCAGGCAGGGAGCCGTCTTCCAGGGGGTGCGTTGCTTCTTGAGTGATGGGTGGGTGGCTGCGGTCACGCCGCGAGGGCGAGTTGTCCCTGGTAGCGGACGGCGTGGGTGCGCAGGTGGTCGAGCTCGGTGAAGTAGCGCCAGTACCGCTCGAAGTCGCCGTTGTCGATGACGGCGCGGAGGAGGAGGACCGCCTCGGCGCCGGTCAGGCTCCACCTCGCCCCGGTGGCGTCCAGGCGGTCCTTGACGAGGAAGCGGCAACTTCCTTCGATCACTCCGGTCGCGATGGGCCAGCCCATGGCGAGGGCGAGGTGGTAGCGCAGGTAGGGCTCCTTGGCCTGCAGGTAGGCGGCGGTGCGGGCGACGGCGGGCAGTTGCTTCGCGTCATCGGGGCGGGTGCGCAGGTGCTGGCGCAGTGCGGCCACGACGCGGGGGCTGTGCCCGTCCAGCACGGTGCGGGCGGCGTCGGCGACCCAGGCCGCGCGCGCTGCGTGGCCGGGGTGGAGGTCCTCGGCGGCCCGCCACAGGTATTCGATCACATGCACGATGTCCGCGATCGTGTCGATATGGACGCCGCGGGTGGCTGCTTCCCTTGCGATGCAGTCGAGTTGGTGGCTGGCGCCGTCGGCCAGGACGATCCAGCGGCGCCGGTGGTCGGGGTCTCGCTGTTCGGCGTGGTCGAACATGGCGGTGACCATGGCCGAGGTGGAACGCTGAAGGGAGCCTTCCAGGTGCCGGCCCCGTGCGCGCGGGCCGTGGGTGCGGGCGGCGCGTTCGGCCGCGGTGGCCGGCAGGACGTCCGCACCGGTGCGGGGGACCGGATCGGCGTCGTAGACGGCGAAGACGGTCGCCATCCGCCGGCGGCCGGTGTGCTCGCGACTGGACAGCTGGGCCGGGGGCGGTTGCGGGCCGTCGGCTGCCCGTGCGGCGCGGACCACCTCCCGCAGATCGGGCGGCATCATGTTCACGCCGGTCGCGTCGCAGCTGAGCACCAGCAGCCGGTCCCCCTCACCGCCGACGGCGGGGGCGGGCAGGTCCTGCTGGTAGAAGGCGGGGATGTGGGCGGCGACGCGGCATGCGATCTCCATCAACTGCCGGGTGCCGAGCCGCTGCCCGGTGGTGCGCTCGAGGTGGGTGCCCGCCCGGCGCAGGGGTGTCTCGGCGACCTCGAGGGCGACGGCGCGCTGTAGCGGGTAGGAGTAGACCTGCCGGGGCAGGGCCAGGGCGGCGTCGCCGGGGTGCAGGTTCGCCGCCTTCGGGGCGCGGTAGGCGATCCGGGCCGCCTCCACCCGGCCCAGCGTGGTGGCCAGCAGCCGGCGGTGGCCCCGTTCGGCCCAAGGGCGCACCACCGTGTCGCTGCCGGTGACCACCTCCACGCGCACCTCGGCGGCGGCGCGGGCGTCCAGCTGGTCCTGCAGCATCTGCCGCAGCACTTCCCGCCCCGCGGCGGTGATGTAGTCCTCCAGTCCTTCGGCGGTGGCCGAGGCCATGGCCGGTGCGGACAGATGGGCGAGCATCTCCTCCATCCGGGTGCGAGTGGCGGTGAACGGGTCGGGGGCCTGGGGCGCGGACGTGTAAGGTGCCACCGGGTCTTCTTCCTTGCGTGGTCTGGCTGTTCACCCGACCAACAAGAAGGAGGCCCGTTCCCGTATCGGCAGGTCACCCGCGCGCCGCGGCATCTCCGCGCGCCAGGGTGAACAGGCCGCCCGGGGTCTGCACCACCCGCCCGGCGGCCGCGGCCTTCTTCAACTGGTGGCGCACCCGCTCCACTTCACGGGGCACCGCCTCCAGCCCGAGCCCCTCCACCACCTGCCGGCACCGCACCGGACCGGCGTACGCGGCCAGCACCCCCAGCATCCGCCCGGTGAACTCGCCAGTCCCCTCGACAGCTTGACTGCCGACGGTGCCCGACACCTCCGCTCGCGGGGCCGGGACCCGACCCCGCCCCGACCCGGCCTCGCCGTGCGCCGCCGGGAGCTCGCCCACCACCTGGCACGCCGTCGCCACCCGGGCCAGCTCCTGCTCGCACACCACCA